>JAFAWJ010000223.1 GCA_019242065.1 Chloroflexota bacterium | reverse complement strand
CTGACCAACGTGGCGGCCGTCGCGGGCGCGCTGGTCCTGGGCTGGCGGTGGTTTTCACCGCTGGCGGGCGTGGTCGCCGGCCTCGTGTACGCCACCAACCCCTGGGCCGTCTTTTACGCGCGCAAGGTGTGGAGCAATGACGTGCTTCCGGCGATGGCGGTGCTGCTGATGTTCTGCCTCGACGAGGCCGTCGTCGGTGGTCAGGTCGGCTGGGGCGTCGCCGCGTTTCCGGTGTTCGCGCTGGGTGTCGAATTCCACCCCTCGTTCGCATTGCTTGCTCCGCTCATGGTGGTGCTCGGCGTGCTCCAGATCAGACGCGGGCAGGTACGGCACCTCGCGGTCGGAATCGGACTCTCGCTGCTGACGTCGGTTCCCTACCTCATGTACCTCGCCCAGAGCCGGGGAACCGACGTAGGTGCGCTGGCGTCCAGTGGCGACCTGCGGATCCAGATCGACGCCGACGGCGCCGCTGATGTGATCGGCCTGATTGGTGGCTGGCATAACTGGAACGTCGAGGGTCTGGATGTCAGCGCCTTGCTCCCGTGGCGGCTGGTCGCGGTGCCGGGCGCCATCGAAACAGTGCTGCTCGCACTCGGCATCGTCGCCGCGCTGATGCTCGTGTTTCGCTCGCGCCAGATCGAGCAGCGCGTGCGCGCCGGCGGCCTCCTGATCTGGGTGCTGGTGCCGACGTTGCTGACGATCTGGCACCCGATGCCGGTGTATGACTACTACTACCTGTTCGTTCTGCCCGCCGGCGCGCTGCTGGTCGGCCTCGGAATCCATATGCTGGGCCATCTGGGCCTTCGCCAACATGCTGGCCGTTGGCTGGTCGGCGTTGCGCTGGCGGCGACGATCGTCGTCGCGATGCTGCAAAGCGCACTCGTGGTGCGCGAGCTGGGCTATCTGACGAGCGGATATGTGGTGACGTACGGTCCGCCGCTCGGCGCCGCCGAGCAGACGACGCAAGAGTTGCTCGACCTGGTGAATCGCAGTGCGAGTCGACAGTTATCGGTTGAAATCGACGACGTCAACGATGCGTCAATCGGCTATCTCGCGCGCCCGTATGTCCCGCAGGTGCAGGTTGCGCCGCGAAGGCGCGGTCCGTGGAACGTCGACTTCGACCTGCCGAATCCGTCGGGGAGTCCGACGTATGCATCCTCCGGCGCGTCGCAGCTCAGTCCGCCTCAAACGCTTGACGTGACGTACGCCGATGGGGTCAAGCCGCTATCGGCATCGACGACCAGGATCGTGAGCCCCGGCGGATTCGTCGGCCTGGCTCTGGCGTGGAGGCTCGATCACCACGTCGCGGAGCCGTTGACGAATCGTCTGGTGTGGGAGCTCTCGCTGTACGATCCGTCGGGTCACGAGGTCAGACGCGTCGCGGGTCTGCCGCACGATTGGGCCCAACTGGAGGACGACGAGGCGGTGGTGTCCTGGATCACGGTGTCCATCGACCGTGACGCCCCGGAGGGCGTGTACCAGGTGCACGTGAATCGACTGGACCCGGTGACGCGCAAGCCTGTACTGGCGAGTGGTGCGGATGCGGAGTGGAGCGCCGGGACGGCACAGGTCCACAAGAGCTGAGAGTTACGCGAGCCAGATATCCTGGTAGGCGAACGTGCCGAAGCGGTCCCAGGCGATGTTCTGGACGTTCGTGCGTGCCACCTCCGGGCCGCTCAACTGGCCGCTACCTTCGGCGATGACGGCAATGAATGCCTCGTCCAACAACGTGCCAGTGAGGGTCTGGAGTCCCTGTGTGAGAGCATCGTCGGTGATTGCGGCAAACGTCTGATTGATGGTGTCCTGATACGACTGGCAGAGGAAATTCGAGACATTGGGAATCCGCACTGCCAGTGAGCTGGTCACGAAGGTCGCTGGACTGAAATTCATCAACGTCATCCAGTTGATCCACGCGCCATCGAACTGGGCCTTCTGGAAGCGGGTGATGAAGTCGGGCACATCCAGCGTCTGGATGCTGGCCTGCACGCCAACACTGGCGAGGTCCGCCTGAACGATCTGCGCCATCTGGTCCACGGTGGCGATCCCGTTCGGAACACTGATGGGCACCACGGCGTTCGCGTCCCAACCCGCCGCGTCGAGCAATTGTCGAGCGTGAGACGGATCGTACGTGTAGGTCTGGTCCAGCGTCGGGTCGTACGCCTGGGACCGCTGTGGCCAGGGGATCGACGCCGGGCGACCAAAACCAGACAGCGCAATGTCCACCAATCGCGTCATTCTGCAACCGTCTGGCGTCCGTGCCTGGTACGCCGCCCAGCCAATCGATGCTGCCGGCCTCGAGCGCGGCGACCGCGGCCTGCGGGTCGGACAACACGTGGATCTCGACCTGGTCCAGATAGGGTTTGCCCGGCTGCCAGTAGGTCGGATTGGATGCGACGGTGAGATGGTCGCCTGGGATCCACTCCTGGAAGCGAAAGGGTCCGGTGCCGACGAACTGTGCTCCGCCGGAGGACTGGCCAACCGTGTCGGGATCGGCCATATATGTGAAGGCCAGCGCGTCAAAGGAGCTGCGCGCCGGTGTGTCGTAGTCGATAACCACGAGGTCGGGAGCCGGCGTGCTGATCTGCATCAGGTTGGCGTAGTTGAGCCACTGAGAGGCGACCGCGGGATCACGCAAGTGCTCGAAGTTGAATCTGACGTCGTTGCTCGTAAACGGCCGGCCGAAATGGAAGGTCACACCTGGTCGGAGCTGGAGGGTGAGCTGGCGAAAGTCGGGCGACCAGGTCCAACTGGTGGCTAATCGAGGCTGGGGTTGAGCGTCCCGCCCTTGTTGGATGGCGGTGGTGACTGTGCCTGGTCTGGAGGATCGGACTGTTGCGCCGCGACCGCGCCGGCCGAAAGCGCAAATGCCGCCGATCCCCAGGCGAGCGCGCGCAGCAGCCACGCCCGGCGTGTCAGGCGGATCACCGCGAAGGCGGCCCCTGGAGGAGCCCCTGTCGACTGGCCCAGACCGCGATCTGCGCGCGGGAGGTGAGGTCGAGTTTCGCCAGGATGTGCTCGACGTGCGTGCGAACGGTGGCCGGGCTGACCACCAGCTCAGCGGCGATCTGTTTGTTGGTGAGACCCCGACCCAGCCGCCGTGCCACTTCCACTTCACGCGGACTGAGCGCACTCTCGCTCGTGCTGGCGACGCGTGCCTGCATGAGCGCTTCGGCCAGGCCGACCGCCTGGTCTAACGTCGAGGCGTGTCCGTCCTGCCAGGCCTGCTCGTACGCGTGCGACCCCAGGCTTTGTTGGCCATCTCTCAGCCAACGATCCAGGTACCGTCGCTCGCTGGGAAAAGTCGCCGTCCCGATGCCCTGGCGTTGGGCGTCGGCGGCGGCTGCCAGGCGTACCGCCGCGTCGAGATCGCTGGCGGCCAGGCTGCGCGCGACGCCTTCGAGGGCGCGGATTACGCGGTGGCGCTCACCTGAGGCGCGGGCGAGCTTCAGCGCCTCGTCGAAGGCCGCCAGGCCCGCGCGCGTCTGCCGCAGGTCGAGCCGCGAATGACCCAGACTGGTCAGGACCACGACAATCCCTTGCTGGTAGCCCATCACTCGACTGCGAGCGAGCGCGTCCTCGAACAGACTGACGGCGAGTGTGACGTCACCCTCCACGGCGGCGATCAATCCCCGTTCGTAGATGGCGGTGCACAGCACGTACGGGTCCGAGGCGGCACCCTCGACGATCTCGAATTCCGCGATGCACGTGCGCGCACGCTGCGTATCGCCAAGCTCGCAGGCGATCAGTGTGAGCTGGACGAGGCTGAGGACGACGCCCGAGCTCCTGGCGTGCCGCAGTTGCGTGACCGCCCGCGTGTGCAAGGTGGCGGCCTCCGCGAGGTCGCCCCGCTGGAGGGCCGTGTTGCCCAGCACCTGGAACGCCAGGCCGCTGCCCCGCGTGTCGGCCTGCACCGTGTACTGTACGAGCGCCGCTCGCGCGCTCGCCTCAGCCCCGGCAAAGTCACTCCCCAACAGCAGCAGCTGTCCGTAGCTGGTCAATGCATTCGCGCGGGCAAGCGACGGCGGCTCCGCCGCGGACACCGCCAGGAGTCGCTCGAGCCAGGTTCGACCCTCGGCATAGTGGCCGCTATAGACCCAGAGCGGATGGACCGCCGATGCCAGACGCAGTCCGATCTCCGCCTCGTGGCGCTCCAGCGCCCACTCCAGGGCCGCGCGCACGTTGTCCTGTTCGTGTTGCAAGAGCGCAGCGTCGAACCCGGCAATCGACAGTGGCTCCGTCTGTTCGGCGAGCCGCAGCAGAAATGCGGCGTGCTGATGCCGCACCGCCTCGAGCTCGCTCGTTGCTCCAAACTGCTCCAGCGCGTAGGCACGGACCGACTCGAGCAGACGGTAGCGAACACGGAGCTCACCGTGGTCGGCAATCACCAACGACCTGACGACCAGCCGTTCCAGGACGTCGACGACGGTGGTGTCGGAGAGCACGTCGCCAGCGCACACGGCTTCAGCGGCTGGCAGTGTCCAGCCGCCACGGAACACGCCGAGCCGCCGCAAGAGGATCCGCTCGGCGTCGTCGAGCAGGCTGCAGGTCCATTCCAGCGCGGCCTGCAGGGTTCGCTGGCGGGATGGCGCGGCGTGGCTGCCGCCGACTGCCAACCGGAAGCGATCGGACAGGCGGTCGGCGACCGCGACGAGGCCGAGGCTTTCGACGCGTGCCGCGACCAGTTCGAGCGCCAGAGGCAGCCCGTCCAACTGGCGACAGATCTCCGCGACGATCCGGGCGTTCTGGTCGTTCAGTGTGAAGTCCGGCAGGTGCCTGCGCACGCGTGCGACGAACAGACGCACCGCCTCGCTGCCTTGTAACTCTTCCAGTTCACTGGCGGCGGCTGGCGGCAATGAAAGCGGCGGCACGCGCCAGGTCGTCTCGGCCGCCAGACCAAGAGGTTGCAGGCTTGTGGCCAGGATGTGCAGGTTCGGACATGCGCGCAACAGGATGTCGACCAGGTCGGCGCACGCGGCTGCCAGGTGCTCGCAGTTGTCAAGGACCACCAGCACTCTGCGTGGTCGAAGCGCCCGGGTCAGGGCCTCCAACCCGGACTTGCCCGGCTGCTGGCGGACCCCAAGGACATCGCCCAGCACCTGGGGGACGAGCGACGCGTCGCTGACCGGACTCAGTTCGACCAGCCAGCAGTCGTCCGCAAAGGAATCGGCCACCGCCGCCGCCACGTGGAGTGCGAGACGCGTCTTGCCGATGCCACTTGGGCCGACGAGGGTCACCAGCCGCGTTTGGCCGAGCAGTTGACGCACACGGGCCGACTCGCCTCTGCGCTCGACGAAGCTGCTGGTCTCACTCGGGAGGTTGCCCACTTCACCGACGGCGCGGCGCGAGGTGTGCCTGGCGGCAGGCGCGGTCTCTAGGCGAGTCGGAGCCACGGATCAGGCCAGTCTGGCGGACACGCTGACAATCCTAACAGCGGCCTCGCGCGCGACGCCGGTATTCCGAGCGGAAATAGGTGCACCCGAATGAAGCGCGCGAATTTGATCGCCAAGGAACGCGGCCTCGCCAAGGTGCGGGTCGAGGACATCGTCGACCTGGCGGCGAGTCGCTGGGGGAAGCGCTCACGGCTGCCATGATCGAGCCCTTCCGCGGCTGGGCGGGCGCCCATGGCCCGCAGGCCAGCGAGGTCCAGGACAACCTGAGCACCGTTTTCAGCGAACCGGACCTCCAGGCCGCGATCGCGCGGGGGTCGCAAACCGCGCAGGCGGAGCTCACTCAGGCGATCGCCGACCGCACCGGAACCGATCCCCGCCAGGACCTCTACCTCAGCCTGCTGTCAGCGGCCGCCATCACGGTGCAACTGGTGGTCCTGGACTTCTGGGTCCGCACCGATCCGCCGGTGTCGCTTCTGCCGCTGCTGCCCGACGCCTTCCAGCAACTCAAGGACGGGCTGGAGACGCCCCGCCAAAGGAGACTGTGAGTCATGTTCGACGTTGTTATCGTCGGCGGAGGCTCCGTCGGCCTCTCTTCGCCTGTGAGCTGCGGCTGGCGGGCGCCAACCCCGTCGTTCTGGAGCGCCTCCAGACCCCAGCCAGGCCGACGAGGCGCACGGACTGGTCGGCCTGCATACCGCCTCGGGTGGCCCGGGCCTCAATCCAGGCGGTCTGTCGCAGCGAGGCGCCGGCCGCGATGCTGATCCGACCTGATAGCGTCGCCTGGGCCGGCGATAACGCCGACGGTCTGGTCGCAGCTCGGACAATGGTTCGGAACCGCGAGCAACGCCGACGCGGACAGCAACGGCCACGATGAGGCAGTCTATGCTCAAGCGTAGCGCACGACGCTGCGCTTCACTTCTCCTTTGATCAGCCGATCATAGGCGTCGTTCAGGTCTTCCAGCTCCACCTCACGACTGATCAACTCGCGCAGCTTGTAGCGGCCATCCATGAACATATCCACGATCATGGGCAGGTCCACCCGCTGCCGGGTGCTGCCGAAGCTCGTTCCCGTCAGGATCCGCTCCTGCAGCAGCATGGCCGGGTCAATCGAGAGCCGCATGCCGGCTGGCGGCACGCCGATCATCACCGCGGTGCCGCCGCGATGGATCGACTGGAACGCTTGCTCCATGGTCTGCTGGATACCCACCGCTTCGATCGCGTAGTCGGCTCCATCGCGACCGCAAATCTGCTTGACTTCCGCAACCGCGTCCTCGACCTGCCTGGAGTTGACCGTGTGGGTGGCGCCAAACTCGCGCGCCCACTCCAGCTTCTGGTCGAACACATCCACCGCGACGATCTTCGCGGCACCGACGATCGCCGCGGCCTGGATCGCATTCAGTCCGATGCCGCCACAGCCGAAGACGACCACCGTGGAACCGGTCTTCACCTGCGCCCGATTCATGATCGATCCGGCGCCGGTCATCACGCCGCAGCTGACAAGACAGATGACTTCCAGCGGCGCATCCTTGCGGATGGGGATCAGGCTGACATCCGGCACGGTGGCCATTTCTGAGTAGGTCCCCAGTTGCAGGTACTGGTAGACGTCCTGACCGCCCTTTTTGAGGCGGCTGGTGCCGTCCAGGAGCAGGTAGCGTGGCTGGTCACGCAGTTCGCACAGGTTCGGACGACCGATTGTGCAGTAATAGCAGCGTCCACATGAGGGAATATAGGAGGTGAGCACGTGGTCGCCGACCTTGACTCCGGAGACGTCAGGGCCGACGGCTTCGACGATGCCAGCGCCTTCATGCCCGTACACCGTTGGCGCGGGGTGCGGCACCAGACCCTGGATGTGGTGCAGATCGCTGTGACACACCCCGCTCGCCACGTAGCGAACGCGGACCTCGTGCGCCTTGGGCTCCTCCAGGTCGAGCATTTCGATTTCAACGCCCTGACCGGGTTGGTAGTGGACCGCTGCCTTTACCTGCATAGTCCAGCCATTCTGCCGCAACGCGTGGGGGCCGTCTATTGCTTCGTCAGGCGCGGCAGCGGGCCGTCAATCGCGTGCGGCGGCTCCCGTGCGAGGCATCGCCCGCACCCCCAGACACGCCACCGCCCGATCCAGATCCCGGACGCGCATCGCGACGTGCCCGAGTTGCGTTGGAATGCCCTGCGTCATGCGCCGCAGTCTAGACGCGGTCTGCTAGCATCGGCGGAAACAGGGGTTTAGACCGGCTGCTGGGGTGGTAGCCGGAAAGTGCGGGAGAGGACCTCGTCATGCAGCAGCTCAGCACTCGCAGGGGTTTTCTCGAGCTGATCGGCGCGGGTGCCGCGATGACCTTGCTGGCCGCGTGTCAGGCCGCGCCCGGCGCAACCGCCGCGCAGCGAACGACGGCCTCGACTGCGCCCGTGCCCGCGGCCCTGACGACGGTTTCCACGCCGACCGCGGTGCCGGTCGCCAGCCCGAAGCAAGGCGGCACCCTCAGGGCCATGCAGGCCGGCGATCTGTCGTCGGTCGACGGCCACTACTACACGCCAGGCGCCGGCCTGAGCGCCTGGATCGTGTTCGACACGCTCACCGAATATGACGATAACCTGGTGCCGCAGCCGGCTCTGGCCGAAAGCTGGGACCAGAGCAGCGATGGCAAACAGATCTCGCTAACGTTGCGCAAGGGGGTGACCTTCCACTCCGGGCGCGAAGTGACCAGCGACGATCTCATCTACAACCTCAATCGCATCCTGGACTTCAAGCTAACCGCCGGCATCATTACCGGTTTTGTGCCGCCCAACACCCAGTGGGCGGCCCGCGACAAGTACACCGTGACCATGACCACCGAGAAGCCGTGGATCAACGTCTTCGACTTCCTGCAGGTATTGAACATCCTGGACAAGGACAGCCCGGACGGGCCGCGCGGCAAGACGACCGCTGTCGGGACTGGCGCGTTTACCTTTGTCGAGTGGGTCCAGGGTGACCACGTCACGTATGCCAAAAACAAGAACTACTGGCGCACCGGCACGCCGCTGCTGGATCAGATCGTCCTGACCATCGCCAAGGACCAGCAGGCGATGACGGTGCAGCTCGAAGCGGGCCAGGTGGACTTCATCGTGGGCCCGACGATTCAGGATTTTGTGCGGCTCACTGGCGACGCGAGCAAGTACCAGGGTCTGGAGCTGCCGAACCCCGCCGCCTTCGCCATGATGCAGCCGAATTCGACACTCGCGCCGATGGACAACAAGCTCGTTCGGCAGGCGCTCAACTGGGCCATCGATCGGCAGCGCATGGCCGACGCGGTCCAGCTCGGGCGAGTGAAGATCCAGGACCTGCCGTGGCCGCCCGCGTCGCCGGCGTCGGAGCCGCAAAAGAACAACCTCATCGCGTTCGACCTGGACAAGGCGAAATCGCTGCTCCAGCAGGCCGGCGTTGGCAACTTCGATCTGGACCTGCTGTACTCCGCTGTGTCGACGACAGCCGCCCAGCAGGCACAGATCTATCAGTCGGACCTGGCCAGGATGGGGGTGAACGGCATCATCCGCACCCTGCAGCCGGCGGCGCTGCTCGATGCCTGGCATACGCAGACGTACGGACTTTATTTTGCTGCCGACCCGTGGGCGAACCTGGAGCCGCTGACGCAGTTCACGTCGGGCTCGACGACCAATTATCGCGGCAATAACGGCGGCTATCGGAGTGATGCCTACACGCAGCTGGTGGAGGCTGCCGCCGGCGAGGTCGATGCCGTCAAGCGCAAGCAGATCTACTCGCAGCTCAACGACTTCTTACTCGACGAAGCGTTCGTCTACGCGCTGTGGCCGAACATCACCCGGGCGGTGGCCAGGCCCAACCTGATGGACCTCGGCCATCGCCGCAACGAGATGTGGACCTTCTCTCACGCCTGGTTCGCCTGACCCTCGCGCTCTCCAGTCATGCCGCCAGGTGCTCGGCGACTTCGCGCCGCAGGCTCGGCATCCGCCTGAGCTTCGACAGGGCGGCCTGTTCGATTTGATGGATCCGCTCGCGGCTGACGCCCGCGCTCGCGGCCACTTCCGTCAGCGTGCGCTCCTGATGGCACTGAAGCCCGAAACGGAGCTCGAGCACTTTCCGCTCACGCGGGTCCAGCAACGCCAGTGCCGAGCCCAGGGTGGCCGACAGCTCATGCGAGTCCAGTTCGCGCTCGGCGGCATGGCTGGCTGTTTCGTCGCACAGGAGGTCACCGCGCGTGACATCCGAGTCTGGGCTGAGAGCCTGCTCCATCGACAAGGGCGTCCGCGCGGCTTGCTTCGCCTCCACAATCCGATCGCGTTCGATGCCCAGGAATTGGGCGAGCTCCTCGAGGCTCGGTTCCTTACCAGTACGCGCCTCCAGTTCGCGTTCTGCGCGCTTCACTCGTCCGAGCAGCTCCACTGCATGGCCGGGTAGACGGATGGTGCGACTCTGCTCGGACAGCGCGCGCAAGATGGATTGTTTGATCCACCAGTACACGTAGGTGCTGAAGCGGAACCCGCGCCGCCAGTCGTATTTGTCGGCGCCGATCTGCAGTCCGATATTGCCTTCCTGGACCAGGTCCATGAACGTGAGGCCGCGACTCAAGTAGCGCCGTGCGATGGACACCACCAGGCGCAGGTTGGACTCGATCAACCGTTGGCGCGCGTGTTCGCCGGCTTCGACGACCTGCTGTAATTCTTCCCGATCTGCCTCGCCGAGCAGTGTGTCTGGTTCGGCCAGTAGATCGGCGGCGGCTCGGCCCGCCTCGATCCGCTGGGCAAGTGCGATTTCATCGGTGTGGTCCAGCAAGTCGTGCCTGGCGATCTCGCGCAGGTACATGGCACCCGCCCCACCGCTGAGCTCCTCCGACGCTGCCAGCAGCGCAAACTCGCGATCTGTCGTCGCGAGGATCTCGGCAGGGATCTCCTGGGTCTGTGCGAGTGCCTCGACGTATCCGACCGCGGCGTCGTCGGCGTTCATGGGCGCGGGGGAAGTGACGTCACGGAGGGCTGAGCGTGCGACCTGGGCGGCGATCATGCGACGATCGCTCCGCTGGTGCAGGGTTCGGCGTGGCATACACCGCTCACCGTTGCGAGAGGCATCGTTGACTTCCCAATGTTTCGACAGATATGCATGTTGCGTCTCCAGGAACGTTGGTCTCGTCTGCGATCAGAGTGATGCGAGTATCCAACGTGCCGACGCACAGTGGCGTAACAGAGGCCATTACCAACTGTCACAGTTGAGGACTTCCTTGCCGTCTGGCGTTACAGGAGCGTTACGCGACCCTGGCGGGTCAATCAGTGTTCTGGCCGCAGACCTGATCGGACCTTCACCGACGTAGTCAGGGTTGTTCGTAAACGGTCAGGTCTCGTCACGGTTTGCCGTGGTTGACTTGAACACCGCGGGTGCTACACGGTGGCGACAAAACAGCCACTGACTTTTGCCACGCGCAACACGCCCTCGCCGCCAGTGATGGCCTCCACCTGTTCATTGATCAGCGCCAGAAGCCGCGGCCGATGGCTGCCATCCGCCGGTGGATCCGAACGAACATGACGCTCGGCACCGGGAAAGACCTGGCGGACCAGCTTGAGATGGTCCAGATGGAAGCTCGCACCAACCGGTGCAAGCGGC
>JAFAWJ010000744.1 GCA_019242065.1 Chloroflexota bacterium | reverse complement strand
ACGGTCGAGGTCGGCACGCGGAAGGAGAGGCCCCCGAACTTGCCCTGCAGCTCGGGGATGACCAGACCCACGGCACGCGCCGCGCCAGTTTCAGCTGGGACGATATTCAGCGCTGCCGCGCGCGCGTCACGCAGATCGCGAGCGGCGACGTCGAGCAGTCGCTGCGAGTTGGTGTACGAGTGCACCGTGGTGAGGATGCCGCGCTCGATGCCGAAGCGGTCGAACAACACCTTGGCGACCGGCGCCAGGCCGTTGGTCGTGCACGAGGCGTTGGAGATGATGTTGTGCTTGGACGGATCGAAGCGCCCTTCGTTGACGCCGAGCACGATAGTGATGTCTTCGTTGCGCGCGGGCGCCGAGATGATGACCTTTTCGGCGCCCGCGTCGAGGTGAGCCTTGGCCTTGGTCGCGTCAGTGAAAAGCCCGGTTGATTCGATGACGATCTGGGCGCCGAACTTCTTCCACGGAATGGCGCCGGGGTCGCGCTCGGCGACCACCTGGATTTCTTTGCCATCGACCACGAACGAGGACGCGTGCGCCTCGACCTTGCCCGGGTAATTGCCGTAATTGCTGTCGTACTTGAACAGGTGCGCGTTCGTCGCGGTGTCGAAGAGGTCGTTGATGGCCACCACCTCGACGTCGTCGGCGTGCCGATCGAGAAGCGCCTTGAGGACCTGCCGACCGATGCGGCCAAAGCCGTTGATGCCTACTCGTACTGCCACTGTAGAGGCTCCCTTCTGATTCAGTCGCGGAGTCGCGCTGTCACCCTGAAGGCGTCACGACCCGCGTAGCGCGCCGCGGCACCCAGCTGGTCTTCGATCCGCAAAAGCTGGTTGTACTTGTTGACCCGCTCACCCCGAGCCGGGGCGCCCGTTTTGATCTGCCCGGCGTTGGTGCCTACCGACAGATCGGCAATCGTCGTGTCCTCAGTCTCACCCGAACGGTGCGAGATGACCGTCGTGAAGCCAGCACTGCGCGCCAGCTCGATCGCCTGGAGCGTCTCGGTCACGCTCCCGATTTGATTGACCTTGATCAGAATCGAGTTGGCCGACTTGTCGGCGATGCCCCGCTGCAGACGTTCGACGTTGGTCACGAACAGGTCGTCGCCCACGAGCTGAACACGATCGCCAAGGCGGGCATTCAGTTGTTGCCAGGTGTCCCAGTCATCCTCGGACAGGCCGTCCTCGAGCGAGACAATGGGATATTCGGAGCACAGCCGCTCGTACAGGTCGATGAGCTCGGCACCGCTCAGCGTCGTGCCTTCACGCTCGAGACGGTAACGACCATCGGTGTACAGCTCGGTAGCCGCGACGTCGAGCGCCAGCGCAACCTGCTCGCCGGGCCGATAGCCGGCGCGCTCGATGGCGGTCACGATGATCTCCAGCGGCGCACGGTTGCTGGGCAGACTGGGAGCAAAACCACCCTCGTCGCCGATACCCGTGCTCAGGCCACGGTTCTTCAGTTCGGCACGCAGCGCGTGATATACCTCGGCCCCCCAGCGCAATCCCTCGCCGAAGGTTCGCGCACCCAGCGGGACGACCATGAATTCCTGGAAGTCCGTCGAATTCTCGGCGTGCTGGCCGCCGTTGAGGATGTTCATCATCGGCACTGGCAACACGTGTGCGCCGATGCCGCCCACGTACTCGTAGACCGCGACACGTCGGGAAAGCGCCGCCGCGCGCAAGACGGCGAGCGACACGCCGAGGATGGCGTTGGCGCCGAGAGAGCCCTTGTTCGATGTTCCGTCAAGATCGAGGAGTTCGGCGTCGATGGCAGCCTGCTCGAACACCGAGCGACCGCGCAGTCTGGGCGCGATCTGCTCCTCTACGTTACGGACGGCGGCCAGGACGCCTCGGCCGCCGAACTGATGCGCGTCGCCGTCGCGCAGCTCGTGGGCTTCGTGAGCACCGGTCGAGGCGCCGGAGGGCACCTCGGCACGGCCGAGCGTGCCGTCGTCGAGACGCACGTCGACTTCAATGGTCGGATTTCCGCGCGAGTCCAGGATCTGCCGCGCCCGGACCTCGACGATGAGCGACACGGGAGACTGCAGTTTACCAGCGATTGCGACTCAGAGGCCGGCGGCCTTCGACTTCGCGGTGACCGGCGCCGCCGGCCGCGCCGGAGGCGGCAGCCTGTTGTTGGCCCGCCGCACGATGAGCATGAGACCGTCGACCCGTTGAACGACGACCCGCTCGCCCTCCCGCAGCCGACCCGTCTCGGCTGTTGCACGCCACAGCTCGCCGAGCACGAGCACCATCCCCTGGCGGCCGGGTTCGATGTCACGCCGAACCACGCCGCTGGCTCCGACGAGACCCTCGTGACCCGTCACCGCGCGGTGCCCTCGCGTTCGCAGGCTGAAATTGACGAGTAGTACACACACACCCGCCAGCACGCTGATCGCCAGCAGTGCGATGCCAACGAACGGGACGTTCGAGGCATCGATCAGCATGATTGAGCCAACCTTGAAGGCCAGGAAAGCAACGACCGCCGGAATGGGCCGTCGATGGCCAACCACCGCGCGCGGTCAGCTCTGCTGATGCTGTCGACGTGTCGCACCCCGCCCGCGTCGTTCGACTGCGCGCTGGCGGCCTCGAGGATGCCCGGACGCGCCAACAAGCTCACGACGGCGGCAAGCAGCCATCGACCTGTCACATGGCACCGGGGAGACAGAAGTGGGACACGCGAGATCTACACGGGCGCGAGCTCGCTGGCGATGGCTTCGACTTCACCACGCAGTCGACTCAGTGCCAGCTCATCCGCGGGGTTTTCGGCCACCGTACTCACGATCTGGGCGACCCGCTGCATGTGTTCGGTATTCGCGCCCCGCGTCGTGATCGCCGGAGTTCCAAAGCGCACACCGCTGGTCATCGCTGGCTTGCGGGTCTCGCCGGGCACGGTCGACATGCTGGTGATGATGCCGGCGCTCTCGAGGGCTCGAGCCAGCGTACGCCCGGAGTAGGCACGGTCGAGCAGCTTGACGACCAGCAGGTGATTGTCGGTGCCGCCGGACACGATGTGCATACCACCACGGATCAGTCCGTCGGCCAGGGCGCTGGCGTTGTCGACGACCTGTTGCTGGTAGGTACGGAACTCGGGCTGCATCGCTTCGCGGAAGCAGACGGCCTTTGCCGCGATGGCGGCGAGGTGCGGACCACCCTGGATGCCCGGGAAGACGGTCCGATCGATGTCGCGTGCGAGCTCTGACTTGCACAAAATCATGGCACCCCGCGGACCGCGCAGGCTCTTGTGCGTCGTGGACGTGACCACGTCGGCATAAAACACCGGACTCGGGTGGACGCCGGCGGCCACCAGCCCCGCAATGTGGGCAATGTCGGCCAGGAAGCGGGCGCCAACGCTGTCGGCAATCTCGCGAATGCGCGGCCAGTCGATGACGCGGGAGTAGGCAGACGCGCCGGCGACGATCAGCTTTGGACGGTGTGTCCGGGCCAGGTCCGCCAGGTTGTCATAGTCGATCCACTCGGACTCGGGGTCTACTCCGTAGTGGACGAAGTTGTAGAACTGACCCGAGAAGCTGACCGGGCTGCCGTGGGTGAGATGGCCGCCCTGGGTGAGCTCCATACCCA
>JAFAWJ010001108.1 GCA_019242065.1 Chloroflexota bacterium | reverse complement strand
ACTATGTGGCGACGGTGACGCCCGCCGAGCAGCTCGTGGGCGGTCGTCAACTCCAGTTGTCGCTGGTGGAGGACGGCACGGCGTTGCCCCAGCCGCGGCTGGTGCCCGACGGCGACGTGAAAGGCGGCCGCTACGTCTCGGGCGTCGTCGACATCTACGCCGGCATCGGGCCGGCTCACTAACCGTAGACGAGTCGACCTCCGACGTAGGTGCGCAGGACCTGGAGCTCGCGGATCGCATCCGGCTCCACCTGGCGTGGATCGCGATCGAGTACCACACAGTCGGCGAACTTACCGGGGGTCAGGGAGCCCTTGGTCTGTTCCTCGGCGGCACACCATGCGCTGCCGACGGTGTACATACGCAGGGCCTCCTCGGCGCTGATCGACCACTCCGGTCCCTGAATCCCGGCACGGTCCGTGGCACGCGTGACCGAGCTCCAGATGCCGATCAGTGGCTCGAACGGAGTGACCGGTGTATCCGAGCCGCCACCAACGGGCTGAGCACTGCGGTCCAGGTACATGCGCAGGGGTTCGATGTTGCTGGCTCGTTTCGGACCGATGTAGTGACGGAAGCCATCTGCCAGGGTGTACTGCAGAGGCTGCTGCGCGGTGACCACCAGTCCGAGGCGGTTGGCGCGCTCCCAGTGGTCCTCCCGCGCATACATCATGTGGATGAGCGTCCAGCGTAAGCCGTTGATCGGCGAGGTCCGGTTGGCCGCTTCATAGCCGTCCAGCACGCGATCGATTGCCGCGTCGCCGACGCAGTGCGTGCCGACCTGCCAGCCAAGCTCGGCGGCCAGAGAGCAGACCGCGCTGAAGTTTTCGGGAGAGACCAGCGGAAGTCCACGCGGATTCGACGGGTCATCGGGGTTGTCGAATGGCTCGCGGTAGTAGCCTGCTTCGACGCCTCCGTCCATGCCCAGCTTGAGCCCGGTCGTCCGCAAATAGCTATCGTCAGCATCGAGACTGACGGCTCCCTGCCGCAGCGCGTCGAGGGTCGTCTCCAGGGAGCCGGAGTCGAAGCCGGGACGCAAGCGCCACATCATCGTGACCCGCACCTGCAGCGCCTCGCGCTGCCTGAGCGCACGGAACACCGCCATCTCGTGCGTATCTAGCCCCGGCTCCAGAACACTGGTGATCCCCGCGGCGTGGTAGCGCTTTTGCAGCGCCAGGAGTGCCGACTCCTGCTCAGCGTGAGCTGGCCGAGGCACGATCGCACGTATCGGACGCATCGCGGCGTCGATCAGGTGTCCAGTCAGTGCGCCGCTGGCGGGGTTGCGAACGAACGTGCCGCCCGGTGGATTGGGGACGTCCGTCGGCACGCCGGCAAGCGCGAACGCCGCGCTGTTGACGACCAGGTTGTGGCCGCCGCGCTGGATCATGACCGGGTGATTGGGAATCGCGGCATCCAGCTCGTCACAGCGCGGGAAGCGCTTTTCCTCGAGCTGGGTCTCGTGCCAGCGCCCACTGCTCAGGACCCACTCCCCGGGCGGAGTGCGCCGAGCACGCTCGGCCATCAAGCGCACGACGTCGGGCACCGTGCGCGCCGCCGAGAGGTCCACGAGCGTCGCGCTGTAGGCGGTCGCCAGCATGTGATTGTGCGAATCGTGAAAGCCCGGCAGCAGCGCCGCGCCAGCCAGGTCGTGCACCACCGTGGCGCTTGTGGCCAGGCGCTGGACGTCGGCAACCGACCCGACGGCGAGGATCTGACCGTTGGCGACCGCGACCGCCTGTGCCTCGGGCCGCTCGGGGTCCATGGTGATCGCGCGGGCGTTGACGAGCAGGAGGTCAGCCGGGCCGACCGGCGGGCGGTGTGCGCACGCCGCGCCCTGAAACACTCGAACGGCGGACCCGTCTCGGTCCAGTGCGTCCCCGATAGCGGCCAGGCTACCACGCTGTCGAAGGCTCACTACAATCGGATCAACCTCCGACGGTGTACCTGTGAACCGCCTCCTGGACGCCAATCGCTTCAAGCTCGGGATCTTTGCCTCCAATGTCAGCTACGGGGCGACGGCGACGCTGGCCGAGGGCACCCTCGACATGACCTGGCCCAATACGCTCGAGATTGCCGTCGCGGCCGACCGCGCCGGCTTCGAGGCGCTGGTGCCCGTTGCCCGCTGGAAGGGCTTTGGCGGTCCCACCAACTTCAACGGCAGCGCGTTCGAGACGTACACCTGGGCGGCGGGTCTGGCCGCGGCGACCGCGCACATCGGCCTGTTTTCGACCTCGCACGTGCTGACCGCGCATCCCATCGTCGCCGCCAAGCAGTCCGCCACGATCGACCACATCTCCAATGGGCGCTTTGCGTTGAACGTGGTGTGCGGCTGGTTTCAGGACGAGTTCGACATGTTTGGTCTGTCCCTCCGCGATCACGATGCGCTGTACGCCTACGCCACGGAGTGGTTGCACATTGTGCGGCGGTTGTGGAGCGACGAGCAGGCCTGGGACTTCGATGGTCGGTACTTCCACATCAGCGGCGGTTTCAGTCAACCCAAGCCGATCCAGCGGCCTGTGCCGGTGATGAACGCCGGTGCGTCGGCGGTCGGCGCGAGGTTCGCGGCGGAGCATGCTGACATGGCGTTTACGGGGATTGCCGCGCACGACGAGGAAAGCGGACGCGCGCGGGTGGCGGAGCTGCGGCGATTGGCGCGAGAGGAGTTTGGGCGTGAGGTCCAGGTGTGGACCTCGTGTGGCATCGTGTGCCGGCCGACGGAGCGCGAGGCGCAGGACTTCGCGCGCTACTACATCGTCGACAAGGGCGACTGGCAGGCCGTCGCCAGCATCAACCGTGGTCGCTCACGCGATGGAGCGCGGCCGCCGCAACCGACGGAGCCTCTGCGCAGCCCGGGCTGGGGTAGCTATCTGATCGTGGGTACACCGGAGCAAGTGACCGAACGCCTGCTGCGGCTCTCCGCTCTCGGCCTGGATGGCGCCGTCCTCAGCTGGGTGAACTACCGCGACGAGCTCGCGTACTGGAATACCGAGGTCCTACCGTTGATGGAGCAAGTTGGACTGCGCGAGCCCTTCGCTCCGCGTCGCTAGCTCTCGGGAAGACCCAGCGGCTGCGCATCTGGGAGAGCGACATCCGCGGTGTCAACACGGTTTTCCCCAGAGGGGACCCCGTGTGGAAGACGGCTCACCGCGACTGACACCACCGGGCCCACCTGGCGCACTGACGGCTCGAAAGTCTCTCTCCCGAGGGGGGACCCCTCTGGGGAATTCAATCTAAACCTGTCCAACTCACCCACCCAAACCCTGACGCCAGCGTTGTACAGCGCGACCCAGCTAGGAGCGAGCGATCGGGCGGCTGGTCCACGGGCTCGGGCGCTGCTGATAGACGCCTTGCCACACCACGCCGTCGTCCGCGTACCACGCGAACTCTGGCGTGGTAACCACCTCGGGCGACTCGAGGTCGTAGATCGTCATGTAGGCAGGCGAGCGCTGACCTGGCGGACCGGGCAGATCGATCTCGACTGACGCGTAGCGGTCGGCGCCCAAAATCCCCGGGCAGCTCATGATCGCCCCCATGTCTTCACCCTCGACCTCATGCATGCGCAGCCACCACGTCCGCGGACCTTCGGTCGGCAGCATATGCGCGGTCCGCGTCGGAACGGCCGCCACCTGCTGGACCCAGACACCTCGCAAGTACCTTCCCGACGCGCCGGAGTCCGACCGCCGCATCGCCCACGGCGTGTGGGCAGGCACCTGGCGACGGTACGCCTCACTCCGCAGGATGTCCGGATCGGCAATGTAGTAGACGTTCAAATACCGCAGGGCGCCCGCTCCGGATCCACTCGAGGCCCGCGATGCCAGCTCGTAGCGCTCGGCGCGTAAAAAGCCCGGACATGTCAGGCGCTGCGGGACGTGATCGAGGTCGTACCACCGATTGGTCGCATCCCGAGTGGCCTCGACGAAATCCTCGAACATCGGGGTGAACAGCGTCTTCGGCACCCCGCTGGTCATCGCCGCTTCATTCTCCCGCAAAGTACAGCGAAGGCTCGACGCGGCTCGCCGACACGTGCAGCCAGGTGAAGTGGTGGTCGATGGCCGACGAGAGACTGCGCGGACGTTCCAGGTGCAGCATGTGCGGACCCGGCACGTACTGGAGTCGGCTAACGGGAATGAGCTCGTGCAGACGCGCGGAGTTGGTCGGCGCCCCGGTGGCGTCGTCGATGGCCGCCACCAACGAAACTGGCTGCGCAATGCGGCCGAAGCGTTCATCGGGCACCGGCTCGCTCGTCGCGTTGGCGCGCCAGATGTCGCTCCACCCCCACGGGTCCATCTCCAGCAGAGTCTGGCGCGCGAGCTGGACGCCAGGCGGATTGGTCTGTTGGGCGCGGGGGGTGAACCAGCGGCCGAACGTCTCGTCGATGACCGACGGCATGCCGTGGTCGATCGCCTGCTGAGCGCGGTCGAACAAGGTCTGGCGGGCGTTGGGGCTGCTGGTTCCACCGCGGCTGCCGTTGACCAGGATCGCGGAGAGGATCCGCTCCGGCTGGCGCACCAGCGCGTTGAGAGCGACGTGGGCGCCGACGGCGATGCCCAGGAGGTGGAGCGGACCATCGAATTCGTCGAGCAGTTGGTCGGCCATCCAGGCGGTGGTCATGCCTGGCTGGCGCGGCTTGCGGCCGTGGCCGGGCATCTCGTAGAAGGCCACGGGTGGATGGGCGAACGCGTCGAGCTCGACGAACTGCCACGAGCGGCGATCGTTGCCGATCGGATGGATCAACACCAGCGTTTCGGCCGAGGACAACATTGGGAGCGTATCAGATCGACGATCGGTCGGGCGTGGACGACGATTACGGGTGGGGTTTATGCTCGACCTCTAGAGGGGGACAACACCATGGCCGACACCCTGGACGTGACAACCCACGACCCACGCAATCCAGCCGAGTGGCACGACCACATTACGCGCTTCGGCTACGTCATCGTCCACGACGCGGTGCCCGCGCCCTACCTGCAGGCCACCATCGACGACATCTGGCGCCACACCGGAGCCGATCCCAATACGCCGGAGACGTGGTACCGCGCCGACATCATCCGACCCGTCGGCATGGTCGAGATGTACCACTACCAGTCTATGTGGAACAACCGCCAGCATCCACACGTCTACGACATCTTCCGGGCCATTCACGGAACCGACCAGCTATCTGTCTCTATCGACCGGGTTGGGCTCAAGCCGCCGGACAACCCGCGTCATCCGGAGTACAACCACCGCGGCATGATCCACTGGGATACCCAGATGAGCAGTTACCCGGACATTCCGTTCCACGTCCAGGGGGTGCTGGCGCTGACCGACACGGAGCCGGACATGGGTGGCTTTCAGTGCATTCCTGAGATCTACCAGCATCTGGGCGAGTACCTCGCCACGCAGACTCCGGAGAAAATTGAGTCGCGGAATCCAGACTATTCGGGCTATACGATCACCCGGCCGCGGCTGGCCGCCGGCGATCTGCTGGTGTGGACCTCGCTGCTGCTGCACGGTAACGGACACAACACGTCGGACCGGCCGCGGCTGTGTCAGTACATCAGCATGAATCCAGCGGCGCAGCAGACGGAGGAGACGCGCAGCGCGCGGATCGAGTGTTGGCGGGCGAACACACACCCGTCCGCGCGGTCGTTTCCTGGGGACCCGCGCAAGATTGAGGAACAGCGCTCCGCGCCAGCCGAGCTGACGGAGCTGGGGCGCAAACTGCTCGGACTCGAGCGCTGGAACTGAGTTTTCGAATGGCCGCTCCTCAACGAGTGGGACTGGAAGCCAGGTCAGGCATCCAACACAGTTAGACACCGTACAGGTCGAAGACCGACAGGGTTGAAACACCGCTTCACGGGACTGAGATGATGCAGAAGTCAGGTAGCACGGCCGTGGTTGTCGGGACGACCTCGCATTCGGCGGCACACACGCGGCTGCGCACCGAGCCGAGCGCGTGGACCAAAATGCGCCGCGAACGCTGGATGTACGCGTTCGTCGTTCCGGGTTTCATCTTCTTCGTCGTCTTCCGCTACCTGCCACTGCTCGGCAACGTCGTC
>JAFAWJ010001070.1 GCA_019242065.1 Chloroflexota bacterium | reverse complement strand
TGATCAACTCCTGGGCGATGTACTTCCGGATGGCCGGGAGCTGCCGACCAACGACCGACTGACGGGCGCGGCGCGCTGGCGGCGATTGGACTTCACCAACTCCAACGAGTTGATCGGCAGTGCACGTGATCCGCTGGCTCAGCAGCGGATCCTCGCATCGCGCGGGTACGAAGGCTCAGTGGTGGGAAGCTACGGCCACATACCGGGCGAAATGCCGTTCGTCGGGGTCAGAATTGACCTGTATGCCACCACCGCGGGTGCGCACGCAGCCATGTCCAACATGGGCTCTTCGCAGACCCAGGCGCCCATGACTACGCCCGTGCGGCTGGGCGACGAAACCGTTGCGCACCGTGGCACGTGGACGGCCACTGGGTCGACCTCGCTGAGCTGGCGGCGAGGGCGAGTCGTGTTCACGGTGGCGTACTCGGACGGTCCGGGGTTCGAACGGCCCGATACGCTGGTCGCCGTCAGCCAAGTAGTCGACGCTCGAGCCCAGCAGCTGAGCATTCCTTACTTGCCATAGCCGCGCTGTCTCGCCCTGCCGTTTCTCGAGATCGGGGTGGTGCTGCGGCACGGAAGGGACGCGGCCTGACCCAGGGCGCGAGTCATGCTGGGCGAAAGTCTTTGCGGTTTCTGCTCGGCAACTGGACGGGACCCATTCCTCTCGCCACAGAAACCGCGGAACCCATCCAGTTTGGGTTCGTCGCGCCACGCACCCGCCAGCAGTTCTCCGAGCGCCGTGTTGAGGTCCCGCTTGGCGTCATCGTGCTTGATCAAGCGTGCCGGTAACCGGGAGTACCGCATACTGCATGATGCCTCACTCGGCGCACGCTTCAGCATGCCCATCGCCTTGGCTGCCGCCCGACGTGACCATGGCGCTCCACGTCTGGTCCTGACACAAGCGCAGGTCAGGCGGGAAGTGCGGCGGGCAGACTGAAACGCGCAAAGACCTCCGGCGTAATGAACGATGTGACCTCCCGGACTCGGTCGCCACGCAAGGTCAGGACGTCGAGCACCGTGGCGACGTACATCCCATTGCTTTCGTGCCGTATATAGCACCCAACCGCAAGTTGTCCGTTCGCGCGGGTGGCCACGTGACGCCAGTCTTCTCGTAACACCTCGTTCAGGAAAACGACGATCTCGTCGAGGTTTCGATACCAGCGCGTCTCCGGCGGCATGGACCACCTGGCATCTTTGGTCAACATGTCAATCAGCGCCCGCATGTCGCCGCGCTCCCAGGCAGACATGTACCTTCCGACGATCTGGCGTTGGCGATCGTCGCCCAACGCCCGCAACGTCAGTTGCTGGCTCTCGCCGTGCACCCGTTCGGTTGTCGTCCTGCGCGCGCGATGGAGCGCACTGTTCACCGACCCCAGCGTCGTCTCGAGCGAGTCGGCCACCTCTTGAGCTGAGAAGCCCAGCACGTCGCGCAGAATCAGTACCGCGCGCTGGCGGGGCGAAAGATGCTGCACGGCCGCGACAAAGGCGAGTTCAATGCTTTCGCGCTTTTCGTACTGCGCTTCCGGCGCGGCGAAACCATCCTCAACGCGAACTATCTCGTCTGGGTAAGGCTCCAGCCACGTGGCTTCAACCGGCGGTACGCTACCTCTGGGAGCAGTATCGGCGCTAACGTAGTCGATCGGCAGCAGGCGCCTGGGGCGTTTCTGGATGAGCTTCAGGCTCGCGTTTGTCGCGATCTGGAATAGCCACGTCCGAAGCGAGCTGCGGCCCTGGAACCCGGAGAGCCCGCGCCAGGCGCCGAGGAGACTGTCCTGGACGGCGTCATCGGCGTCGTGCAGAGAACCGAGCATCTGGTAACAGTGGACGTGGAGCACGCCGCGGTAGGGCTCCACGAGCGCGGCGAAGGCCGTCTGATCGCCGCGGCGAGCCGATTCAAGTAGCACCGACTCCTCTTCAGTCACTGCAACCGTACGTTGAGCACCCGAGGCCAGTGTATGCCTGGCCTCGGGTGCTCAAGCCTGGCGAAAAGATACGTGGTCAGCGAACAGTTTTGCCGTCGCGCGGGATCAAGAGTGTATGAGCTCGCACACTGCGAACCTGCTGTCGCCCGTCCCGCTCCTCCAGGAGAAGAACGCGCTCATCTACGGTGCTGGTGGCACGATAGGCAGCGCCGTCGCACACGCCTTCGCACGCGAAGGCGCCGCTGTCTTTCTCGCCGGCCGTTCGTTGGAGCACGTCCAGGCAGTGACCAATGAAATCTCGCGCTACGGCGGAATCGCCGAAGCTGCGCAGGTGGACGCCGGCGACGAACGCGCAGTCAAAGAACATATCGGCCAGGTGGCGTCGAAAACCGGGTGGATTGACATCTTGTTCGACGCGGTCGGGTTGGAAGACATTCAGGGAACGCCGCTGCTAGAGATTCCGCTGGAAGACTTCGTCCACCCGATCATTACCGCTGCCAGAACCAAGTTCGCCACGGCCCGCGCTGTAGCACGCCACATGGTTCAGCACGGCTCAGGCGTGATCATGACAATCACCGGCGAACCCACTCCAGCGACGGATCTCGGCGGTTTCATGCCTGCCTGTGCAACGGTGGAAGGCATCTGGCGGAGTCTTGCGCACGAGCTCGGACCGTATGGCGTTCGACTCATCGTCCTTCGGTCGGCTGGATCGCCCGATGCACCCAGCGTGCAGGGCGTAGTATCCGTGCACGCGAAGAAGCGGGGAGTGAGCCCCGAGGAGTACCAAACGGATCGAGGAACTCGAACAATGCTGCGACGGTTGCCGCTCGTCGTGGAGGTGGCGAACGCCGCGACACTCCTGGC
>JAFAWJ010000693.1 GCA_019242065.1 Chloroflexota bacterium | reverse complement strand
GCATGAACGCGGGGCTGGCAGGCAAGACCGCACTGGTCACCGGCGCCTCACGCGGCATCGGGCGCGCCGTGGCCCTACGCCTGGCAGCCGACGGGGCAAACGTCGTGGTGAACTACCACGCTCGGGCTGACGCCGCAAACGACGTGGCCGAGCGGGCGCGCGCGGGCGGCGTCGAGGCGCTCGTGGTCCAGGGCGACGTGGCTCTGGCGGCCGACGTCGAAAGGCTCGTCGCCGCGAGCCTCGAGCACTTCAAACGTGTCGACATCCTGGTCAATAACGCCGGGGTCACACGCGACACCCTGATCATGCGTATGTCCGAAGACGACTGGGACACCGTCGTCGACACCAACCTGAAGTCGGCATTCCTGGTGACCAGAGCCGTGCTGTGGCCCATGCTCCGGCAGCGGGGCGGCCGAATCGTGAACATCACCTCCATCTCTGGCGTGGCGGGCAACCCCGGTCAGGCCAACTACTCGGCCTCCAAGGCGGGCATGATTGGGCTGACGCGCTCGACCGCGCGCGAGGTCGCGTCGCGCGGGATCACGTGCAACGCCGTTGCGGCCGGTGTCATCGACACCGAGATCTGGCAAGGTGTGCCTCAGGCGGCCGTCGAGGCGATGCTCAAGATCATTCCAGCCGGACGCAAGGGGACACCCGAAGACGTAGCCGAGGCGGTGGCGTTTCTGGTCGGCGACGGCGCCAGCTACATCACCGGACAGGTGCTGAATGTCGACGGCGGCATGGTGATGGCCTGAGCCGGTCGTCAGCGATGATCGAGCGCGGTGTCGACGAAGCTCTCGAGCAACTCGGACGCGTCTTCCCGAACGGGCCGTTCCTGGATCGGCGTCTCGGGCGGGCGCTGGCCTTCCAGGCGTTGTACGAGATGGATCAAGGGCACCATGCGCCGGCTGAGGTGCTCGACCGCCTGGCCAGGTCCTTCGCGGAAGCCACGCTGTCGCCGTACTCTGGCCAGGTCCTGGATGATGCGACGCGCTACGCGCACGGCCTGGTGGGCGGCGTTCTCACCAACCGCCGGGCGATCGACGCTTTGATCCAGCAGCGGGCACCCCTCTGGCCGCTGGCCCAGATGTCGGCAGTCGATCGCAACGTCCTGCGGATCGGACTCTATGAATCCTTGTACAGCAATGCTACAGTGCCACTCAGAACCGCCATCAACGAGGCGGTTGAGCTGGCCAAGCTTTTCGGAAGCGAAACTTCGGCCAAATTCGTCAACGGCGTGTTAGGCCGTGCCGTTGAAACCGGCGGATAAAGCGAAAGGGGAATTGGAGAAGAGATGGCAGCGACCGCTGAGGAGCGCCTGAAGAAAATCATTGCCGAGCAGTTGAGCGTCAGTGAAGACGAGGTGACTCCAGAGGCGAACTTCATCGACGATCTGAACGCCGATTCACTCGACCTGGTCGAGCTGATCATGTCGCTCGAGGAAGAGTTCAACGTCAAGATCAGCGACGAGGACGCGGAGAAGATTCGGACGGTCCAGGACGCGATGGACTACCTGCACGAGCACGGCGGCGCGTAAACTTCGGCCGACTCAAAAAAGCGTCCAGGTCGGACGGCGCAGCGTATAAGAACACATGGCGATAACCCAGACCGCACCGCAACCAGCCGCACCAGGCGCAGCGGACCTAGACCAGCACGCGCCGGGCGACAAGGAGATGACCCTCCTCGAGCATCTCGAGGAGCTGCGCGGACGGCTGGTCGCCTCGGTCATGGCGCTGGTCATCGGCGTCATCGTCGCCATCATCCCGATCCCGACACTCAACTCGATCACGGGCTACCTGTTCGAGCTGATCGTCAACGAAGCCAAGAACTCGGGTGTGGAGATCATCTCGCTCAAACCCGGCGAGGTCTTCTTCACCTATCTCGAGGTCTCGATGGTCATCGGCGCAGCGCTGGCCATGCCGGTCATCATCTACCAGCTCATGGCCTTTATTACTCCCGCGCTGTACGCCCACGAGAAACGCTACCTGTACATCGCCGTACCGGGCGTTTTCTTGTCGTTCATGTGCGGCGTGGCATTTTGCTACTTCCTGACGCTGCCGTTCGCGACGCGCTTTCTAGCCGGCTTCATGAGCGGCACGGTGACGCCGACGTGGTCGGCGGCCTATTACGTCGACTTCGTCGCCACCTTCCTGTTCTGGGTCGGCGTGATGTTCGATTTACCGATCATCATGTTTTTCCTGAGCAAGTTAGGCATCGTGAGTCATCAGCGGCTGGCCAGCTTCAGAAAATATGCGTTCATTCTCGCATTTGTGATCGGCGCCGCCATCACCCCCACACCGGATCCCATCAATCAGACAATTATCAGCCTGCCCATCTATTTCCTGTTCGAGCTGGGCGTGATCCTGGCCAGGTTCGCGTGACTCGCGTCCCCGTGTGAGGTCGTGACCACGAGCGCGTACCAGTCCGCCACGGACTGGCCCGACATCGAGATGGCGCCCGGCGTCAGGCGGCGCGTGCTCA
>JAFAWJ010000969.1 GCA_019242065.1 Chloroflexota bacterium | reverse complement strand
GCGGGGTTTAGCCACTCGTAGTTTGTTGCAACGTGGACCGCCAGGCTGAGGCAGTGAATGGTTTCGCGCAGCTCCAGGCAGGCTGCGTAGAGTTTGTCGAGGTTCTTGCGCCGCACCGGCACGCCCATGAAGCCAATACGGAAAACGTCGGCGGGTCGACGCCAGAGCGGTTCGCCCGGATACCGCGTGAAGCCGAACTGGACGACCCGCACGGGGATGCGCACCCCCGAATCGACGAACACGCGGGCCACGTGCTCGTGCGGCACGACGCACTGCACGTAGTGGCCATTGATCGAGTTGACCCAGTGGGGCGGGAGTTGACTGGTCTCGAACGTCGTGCACACGATATTGCGATTGCGCGGCGATAGTCGCTCAGCATACAGAAACGGGATGCCAGCTACGAGGACCCGGTGGCCGCCGTCGCCGCGCGTGTCGTCGACGACGTGGCCAAGATCGCTGACGCGAGCGAACAGGGACGTGAGACCGTCGTGTTCCGGCTCGGCGTAAGTCCTCAGCACGAGGATCTGTTCGCGATTTGCCTCCGGGGATTCGGCTAGCACTGGCGAGCCTCTATATGCCACGCCACGAGCCCACGTGCAGGTGACTCGCGAACTCGCCGAATTGGCAGGCGATGCCGCCGCAGCGTGCACACAGCAACCCTTCGTTGCGCACCAGGACAATGTCCGGGTAGCGCGGTCTGGCGCTGTGGTAGACGTCGGTGAACAGTCCAGGTCCGGTCGACTCGAGAATGTCCTCGTCCCGGGCGATGGGCCGAGACGCGCGGCGGATCATCTCTTCGAGGACGTCCAGCCAGAACGGGTGCCGCGGCTCGGAGCCGAACAGGTAGTTCGCGATCCGCTGGCGGTGCACATTCCCCAGACGCGCGGCTTGGCCAGGAGTGAGGATCGTCTCCTCGGCGAGGACAACGTGTTCGTTCCGGAAGGAATCGAATGCGCGATGAACGTCGACGTCGACGTCGAGATAGAACCCGCCACTGACATACACCGCGGCCACGCGAAAGAGGTCGGCGCGCTGGACGCCGGTGGCGTACGCATCGTAGATGCGAAGCAGAGATGGAAGCTCGGCAGCCATCAGCGCGCGACACGCCCCGTCGTCGTAGAAGCGATGCTCCCAGCGCGGATGCAGGTCGACGACTTTTTGCCGCAAGAGTCGCCCCCACTCCGGCAGATCGCTGCTTGCCGCCGTTTGATGAGTGAGAGCCGGAATCACGCGATGACGAAGGCAGGTTCGTCGCGACCCGCGACAACTGTTGGCCGTGGCACGTTCGCGAAGATCAGTGTCTCGCGAATGCGTCGCTCGTCGCGAGACACGCTGCCGGCATCGGCCGCCCACACGCGTAGCTGTTCGTGGTGCTCTCTGGAGAAGGCATTTCTGCCGTGGTACTGGTAAAGGTAGAGGTGCGCGTTGCCGCCAAGACCAACCACGGGGACTTTTGCCGCGAGCTCCTGCATCAGCATCGTGTCCTCGCCTGTGCGCGCGTACGGTCCCGATTCGGGATAGCGAATCGGCGCACTGTGCCGCATCATTACCGTTCCCGGAAACCAGGAAGGGAGTCCGCTTTGTCGGCCCCCGTTGGTCCAGTCGACCCAGAAGGCAGCGCGCTGGTCGTCGAGGTATTGCAGGTGCTCGGTGAGGAAGCAGGCGTCGGCGTTGTGGCGGAACAGGTACGAGGCCTGCGTTTCGAGTCGCTCCGGGTGGCTGTAGTCGTCGTCATCCCACTGGCACACCAGCTCGCCGCGTGCCGCGTCGAGCGCCAGGTTGCGCAGCGCCCCCAGGCACGTCCCTTCCGCGGCGCAGACGAACCGCACGTCCGTCAGTCCCGCCGCTGCCGCTTCGGTCTCCAGAGCGCGGCGGAAGCGCGGAGGTCCGTCGGTGACGACGACCAGCTCACGATTGGTCCAGGTCTGTTCGGCGAAGGAACGCAAGGCGCGTTTGGCCAGGACGAGTCGGTCGTAGGTGACCATCAGGCAGCTGATGGTGGGCAAGCGCGGAGTCGACGTAGGCGGGGCGCCGTTGCGCAGCGCGACTCTTGGGGGCCGCTCTGGCGCCGCGACGGTCAGCACGCGGTCGCTGAAGCGGGTGCCGGCGAAGCCCGCCGCGTGCCACAGCCCGGTGAAGAACGACGTCCGGTCGGCCCCGAGGTCTAGCTCGCTGGCGAGCGAGTCGCGAACGAACGGCGGCTGGTCGGCCCCGAGGTCTAGCTCGCTGGCGGGCGAAGTACGAAAGCTCAACGGCTGGTCGGTCCCGAGGTCTATTTCGCTGGCGAGCGAGGCGCGAAAGATCAACGGCGAGCGGCTGGCGCAGGCAGGCCCGCGGGCGGCGAAGGCGGCATCGCTCTCGGCCGGCTCGGCGTCTCCGAGGCCGCCGTCGGCGCGTCGGAACTGGGCGTACAGCAGCTGGCACCGCGGATCGGTGAAGGCCGCGGCGACCTCGCCGAGCGCCTGGCCGTCCGCCAGACGATCTGTGGGCCTCAACGCCACGATCACGCCCTGGAGCGAGCGAGACATCTCGCGCACCGCGGCATCGAAGCCGCATGGCGCCGCGCGGCGCACCAGTGAGAAGCGCGCATCGTCCAGGGGCAGTCGCGCACGCTGATCGGTGGCGGAGCCGTCGTCGATGAAGGTGACGTGGAGCTCGGTCAGCTCCTGCCGCAGCAGTGACTCGACCAGGTCGTCCAGCTCCGGACCGGGATCACGAAACACCACCACCACGTCGATGCGTTGGGGTCCGGCGGCGGGCAGCGTCGCGGACGTGGGTGGCACGCGCGCGTCCAGGCTGAAGCGGCGGTTGGAGATGACGTGCTCGACCAGCGCGGCGGGCAAGGTCGACGATCGCAAGAGCTGGTTGCAGGTTGCGACGGCGCTCTGGTGATCGCCGACGTAGTAGGCGGCCACGGCGTGCTCCAGGGGAATCTGGACCTCGTAGAGGGGACGCTCGACGAAGAGCGCGCTGGTCGGGGGTATGGGCAGGTGCGCGGCACGCTCGAGGAACAACATGGAGGTGTGATATTCGCGGCGTGCCTGGAAGCCGAGGGCGATGCGGAACAGCGGCTCGGCGCGAGAGGGATTGAACTGATAGGCGCGCAAATAGCGCTCGACGACGTCCGCCCAGGGTTTCTGGGCGGCCTGTTCCAGGGCCGCAATCTGGTAGAGGGAGAACCAGACCTCTTCCGGCCAGCCGCCAAGCTCGACGCGACGCTGGTACCAGCGCAGCGCCAGGTCGGTGTCGCCGGCGTCGCGATAGCTCTGGGCGAGGTAGAAGGCATAGCGGCTGTTCTGCGGATCGTCCAGCAGCGCCTGTTCCAGAACGAGCGCGTCGCGACGAAACTTGTGGGGGTCGCTGGAGCGCGCGCCGTCGGTGTGGACCACGGTGCGCATGCCGGCGATGAACTCCTCGTTACGGGCGTCCTCGCAGGTGATGTACTCGTGCAAGACGCCCTCGTAGCGCCACGGGAGCGCATTGCGCACGAGCTGGCGTCGCAGGTAGGTGCAACCGGAATAGAAAACCTCGGCGGTATAGGCGTCCGCGGATAGCTCCGGGAGCTCGAAGCCGGGGTCCTGGACCAGCTCTTCGTCGGCGTCGATCACCAGCACGTAGTCGGCCCGACCGCGCGCAAGCTGGAGGGCTTCGGTGCGGTTGTGGCCGAAGTTGACCCACGGTCGTTCGAGGAGTTCGCCTGGCAGGTCGCGCAGTGCGTCGCGAATGAGGGTCTGGGTGCCGTCCACAGAGCCGGTATCCACGATCGCCCAGGCGTCGATCAGGCCACGCACGGAGGCCAGACAGCGCTGGATGACCTTCGACTCGTTCTTGACAATCATGCACAGGCAGATCGTCTGCCCCGTCCCATTCATGCGACGACGAACGCCGGTCCGTCGCGGCCGGCGACGACCGCTGGACGCGGGATGAGGGCGCCCAGCAACGTTTCACGGATGCGGCCTTCGTTGCGCGCGAGAACCTCCCTGGTGACGCCAAAGGACGCGATGTGGTGGTGATGCGCCTGCGAGAAGGTGTTGCGGCCGTGGTACTGATACAGGTACAGGTGAGCGTTGTCCGCGAGCCCAACCACCGAACCCGTCCCGGCGAGCTGCGTCAAGAAGACCGAGTCTTCACCGGAATTGGCGAACTGCCCGTCCTCCGGGTAGCGCACCGGACG
>JAFAWJ010000574.1 GCA_019242065.1 Chloroflexota bacterium | reverse complement strand
TACGACCTGCAACTCGACCCGTGCCGCGTCGACCAGATGACCTACCCCTCGCCCACCAGCGGCGAGCGCGTCGGCCTGTCCCACATCCAGCCGCGTAGCATCGACGACCTGGTTCGCCGCCGCACCATGATCCGCACCTGGTCCGAGTTCAGCGCCGGCATGCTGGGCCGCAGCCCCGACTTCCTCAACACCATGGTCATGGGCTGCGCCGCCAACGCCGACTACTTCGCCCACAACCAGCCCGCCTTCGGCCAGAACATCCAGCGCTACTACGAAACTGTGCGCGAGCAGGACCTGTGCCTGACCCACACCCTGGTCGCTCCCCAGGTCAATCGCGCCGTCCATCCTGACCTGCAGGCCGGCGGCGAGGTCGCCCTCCATGTCGTCGACGAAACCGACGCCGGCCTGGTGATGTCCGGTGCCCGCATCCTGGCCACCCTCGCCCCCGCCTCAGACGACCTGTTCGTCGCCCCCTCGCCCTCGCGCTCCTTCGCCGGCGCCGGCAATCCGCACGCCTTCGCCTTCTCCATCCCGGTCGCCAGCCCTGGCCTGCGGCTGATCTGCCGCGAAAGCTTCGACATCGGCCGCTCGACCTTCGACCATCCACTCGGCTCACGTTTCGAAGAGATGGACTGCACGGCCGTCTTCGATCGCGTGCTGGTCCCCTGGGAACGCGTGTTCCTGTACGGCGACCAGGACTACTGCGCCGCGCTGTTCCGCGCCACCAACTGTTTCAGCCACTCGATGCACCAGTTCATCACCAAGAACTGGGTCAAGGCCGAATTCGTCCTGGGCGTGGCGACGATGATGGCCGAGGCGATCGGCATCGACCAGCAGTTGCACGTGCAGCGGCTGCTCGGCGAGATCCTGCACGCCGCGCTGACGCTGCGCGCTTTCATCCGCGCGGCCGAAGCCGATGCCAGACCCGGGCCGGGCGGGGTCTGGGCGCCGGACACCGAGACGCTGCTCACCGCGCGCAGCTACTTCCCCGAGGTCTATCCACGGCTGGTCGAGATCCTGCAGATCCTCGGCTCGAGCGGCCTGGCGAACATCCCCTCAGAAGCCTCGGTCGAGGCGCCCCAGATCGCCGCGGACATCGAGCGCTACTTCCAGGGCGCCACGCTGGGCGGCAAGGAGCGGATCCGCCTGTTCCGCCTGGCCTGGGACATCGCCTGCAGCTCCTTCGCCGGCCGCCAGGTGCTGTACGAGCGCTACTTCGCGGGCGACTTCTACCGCAACGTGGCCGTCCATTACGCGAACCACGACAAGCGCCCCTACCGCGAACTGGTCGAATCCCTACTGAGTCGCGAGTCACCCGTCACGAGCCCGTAATCACGTAGCCCATCGACCCTCGTGGCGTTCAAGGGGTTTTCCCCTTGTCATCGACACGACCCAAGCTGTCACTCTCGTAGCCGATCGACATCCTGGGGTTCAAGGGGTTTCCCCTTTGCTTTTCAAAAGGCCCAAGCTGTCAGTCTCGTGACTCGGGACTACGTAACTTCCAGTGGCTCCGCATCGATCAACACGAACAGCACCCGACACACCTGCTCCGAGCGGTTATCCCACGCATGAAACGTCCCGCGCTGAATGAGCACGTCCCCTGCCTTCAGCAGCGTCTCCGCCTCGTCCAGCACCGCCCACACCTCGCCCTCGAGCACGATGGCGTAATCCACCGTATCCGTCTGATGGAACCCCGGATTGCGAGCCATCCGCTCAGCCGTCGAATGCGCCCCAGCCAGCGTCGTCGCCGGCGCGGGCGTCCCGCGACTCGCCGGCGCAAAGTCGACCACCCGCAAAATCGACCCGCCGCGCCACGGCGGCGGCACCGGGTTGCGCACGCCGGCTGGCGCTGCGTCGGCATTGCCCGCGTTCGAGGCCGGCGCCCGGTCAGTCACCCACAACACCGTCGACCCCACATCCGGGAACGCCCCCGGGTTGACCTGCGGCGCCGCCTCGTCCATCACAATCGTCGAGCGCCCCTCAGCCGTGTGCCCCGTCACCACGCGCCGAATCGGCCGCGGCATCAGGCCGCCACCGCCACCGACCCCGTCAGCGCCGGCGCCACTTCACGCGCAAACAGGTCGACCGACTCCAGCGTCTGCTCAACCCCCAGGCTGCCGAACGTGAAACACCCGGCCACGTAGTTGGCGCCCGACCGCTCGAGGTACTCACCCAGTTGCGAGCGCACCGTCGCCGGCGAGCCGACCAGGATGCTGCCGCGCGCCAGCTCGTGGTCGAAGTTGCGCCGATCCGCGTAGCGCTCGGGGTTGCCGCGTCGCACGTAGCGATAGGTGAAGTTGTGCGCAAAGGCCTCGTACGCCGGCCGCGCCTGCTGCTGCGCCTTTGCGTCCGTCTCGGCGACGTGGATATGCACCATGAAGCCGACCTTCGGGTCACTGACCTGGGCGTTCAAACGTCCCGGATCGTCCGCGTGTGCGGCTAGCTCGCGCCAGTACGTCTTCACCATCTCGACGATGCGCTCGAAATCGGACGCCAGGTGCACCGAGAAGACCACGTTGAGGCCCTGGCTGGCGATCCACGGCACGGATCCGACGTTAGACGTGGGATACCACAGCGGCGGGTACGGCTTCTGGACTGGCCGCAGGCGGGTGATGACCTTGCTGAAGTCGTAGTGCTCGCCGTGGAAGTCGATCTCGCCGGTCGACATGCCCATCAGCATGACCTGCAGGCCTTCGTTGAACATGGCGCGCGCCTTGTCGGGATCGGCGTCGATATGCTCGCCGAACGAGCCGCGGCTCAACCCAAGCTCCGCGCGCCCGTCGCTGAGCTGGTCGAGCATGCACACCTCTTCGAGGAGCCGCACGGGCCCGTACAGCGGCAGAATGTAACTGAGCGCCCCCATGCGCAAGCGCCGCGTGCGCTGGGCGACGGCCGACAAAAACACATTCGGCGAGGGCACCGTCGACAGCTCCGTAGCGTGGTGCTCGGCCAGGTGGTAACTGTAAAACCCGAGCCGATCCGCGAGTTCGAGCACGCGCAGCCGCTCGTCGTAGGTCTCGCCCAACCCGCGGCCCGACTCGTCGAGCCAATCAAACATTCCAAACCGCATGTTTCTATTGTGGGAGACCGCGCATGCGCGGTCTCCCAAGGTGGCGCATGCGCCACCTTGCCCAGCGGTGCATGCACCGCTGGGTGCTAACGCAATGGTCAGGGGGCCTGCGGCCCCCCGCCGCCAGTCGCTTCGCTCCTTCCCGCGGCGACCCCCCGCGTCCGCGCTAGCCGCGACTCGTGAGTTGCTCCCCCCTGCAACTCGCCGTTGAGTCGCGCGGCACCTGAATCAACTCACAATCGTCAACCCAACAC
>JAFAWJ010000546.1 GCA_019242065.1 Chloroflexota bacterium | reverse complement strand
GAACGCGCCTGGGCCACCAACTCCCTCCTGGCCCAGGCGTTCATCGCCGCGGTCATCATTATCCTGTTCTTCATCCTGGCCTATGCGCTGTCGGGGCTGGACGGCAGCGTTGCGCGGCTCTTTCAAGGTGAGTGGCCGAAATGGATGGAGAACTTCCTGGTCCGGGATTACCTTCGGCTGACCACTACTCCGCGCCACGTGGAGGCCTGGCGGGCGCGCAAGGATCGCGTTGACCAGCTTCAAGCCCGCTGGGAGGCTGTCAACGCGGCGGCCGACGCACTCGAAAGATCAACGCCGGTCTCAACTGCGACCTCCGTCGCGTGCCAGCCGAGAAATACGCCGATTCGAAATCCTGACTGGCGACGCGATTCGGTTCGACGGAAGCGTAAACGGACTGATCGGCAGCGTGGCGCTGCGGCGGTTTGCAGCCGGCGACGTCATCGAAGCAGCCGGGGTGCTTCCGGTTGCGGATTCTGCGTGGGTGCACGGCATGGAATTCGTGCAGATCGACGTGGGTCGAGGCCTCGGCGGGGACGCGGCGGTCATTGCGAGCGGTGACATCGTTCACCTGTATGAACGGCGCACCGGCCGGGATGGTCCAGTAAATCCTGGCGGGTGGTTGGTGATCGACGTTCTCGAGCCAGCAGCCACCGCTTCGACGACCACAATGGTCGTCGCGATGCCGCCTGAGGCAGTGGTCAGCCTTCCAGTCTCAGCACTATTTGCCAGCCGCCGACCGTCTCAAACGGCTCCGCCGACCTGGGACGAGGTTCCGCACGCCCGGCGCTGGCTGCCGTTCTGCCCGACAATTCATGGTCCTGCGCTCGAGCCAGGCGACGTGGTGGACATCACGTATCACCTGCCACATACGCCGGAGCTGCACGTGCAGCGCGCGCGCTTCATCGAAACGGTGGCCAAATGGTTTGGATCGTGTCAGTTGCCGACAGTCAAACGGCCTATCTTGCCATGCGCATCACGCCGCCACGGCTACTGCGCGTGGCATCCTCGCCGGAGGCATGGGTCCAGGTCGACCGCAGCCAGATCCGTGTGCCAGCCTTCCTCACCGAACAGCGCGAGGGGACATTTCCGTTGCACGCCACGAGATGATACCCACCAGTACCAGGCCCACCAGCAAGACCGGCACGGCCAGCATGAGTGGGCCTATCAGTCCGGGTGGTGGTCCGTCGAGCAGCGGCAGCGTGCTGGGGTCGGCGGCGAGCACCGGGACAACGATGAACGCGAGGACCGAGTGGATTGGATCGGCGAACACCAGACCGAAAAACAGCAGGACCGTGCCGCACAGGCCGAGGACGCCGGCCTCCCTGGACTGGCGGGCGTACAGGCCTTGCAGTCCCAGCGCGACCAGCATGACCGCGGTGTAGGGCGAGGTGAACCAGCACGTTGAGGGGGTCGGTCATGGTGGCTGGATGCACGGCGACCGCGGCGGCGCCGAGCAATCCACCGGCCAGCAGCGCGAGGCCGCTGAGCCGCAAAAGCAGTGCGTTTGGCATGGCTCAGAGACTACGCGGCAGTTGTCGAGGAGGCGTGGGACCAGGGTCCCAAGGCGAGTCCCAAGTCTGGTCCCAGACGAGCGGCCCACGCTGAATCGGGTCCAGTTCCGTGGTCGGAGCGGAGCGAGTTACACCGGGTCGGGTCCGGGCTCCAGACCGCGCCGGCGGAGCAGCTCCAGGATGGTCTGCTGGCCCTCCAGCATTTGCAGCTGCTGCAGGTTGAGCGTGTGTATCGCCGCCAGCGTGTCATGGTCAGCCTCGGCCCGTGCATCCTGGGCGACGCTGATGACGTTCTGCCCGACCAGGATGATCGGCAGGAGCACGAGCTGCAGGAACGACTGCGACAGCCAGCCGATGCCAGTCACCGTGTCGCCGCTGCTGAAGGCCGCCCACGCCTGTGGCAGCGAGATGAGTGAGATCAGCACAAACAGATACGCGGCCCACATGGTGCCGACGCTGCGGGTGATCTGCACCGCCAGCCAGCTGTTGAAGCGGCCGACGGCCCCTCGACCGTGGACGATGCGATGGACGTCCTGGCTGGTGACCAGGCGCGGGGCGTGCGGGGTCGAGATCGCGCGGTGTGCCGGCTGAGTTGGCTGCTCGTCGCTCATGGCATCCTCCATGTGAAGGCTGATGCTATGAGCAGGCCATCACCGCTGTCATGGTGCAGCCTGAAGCCTGGAGTAACCGCTCACCGGTCTGAGAGATCAATCACGCAATCCACCCAGCGCCGCGCCGGCCTCGATCCAGAAGGTGCGCTATATCCTGTCCAACAGGTGGACTCAACCCAGGTGTGTACTCCAAAACGGCTCCGTCCAACAGCTTGCGGGCTCAAACCACATTCAACTCCGCAGTCGTCGACAGCGTGGCTGGTCGCCGACCATCCTCAAACCCGGACAGTGTCGTGAACGACTCTACGCGTAGGCTAACGCGCCGCGGCTTCGTCGCCGCCGCCAGCCTCGGAATCCCGCTGGTCATCGAGGCATGTGCTCCAGCCACGCCCACCGCGACGACCGCTCCAACGCCCACGACCGCCAGCACCCCTGCCGGCGTCGCCTCACCCCGCTACGTGCCATTCGTCGCCCAGACTCAGCCTGACCTGGCGGGCAATACCAACGGGCTCGATCCGGCGTACTACAAATTTCCGGCCCAGCTGACCCAGACCGTCACACAAACGCCTGGAGACGGCAGCGACGTTTCGGCGATCGTGGTGCTTACGTATTCGCCACCGCCCCCTGTTGACCAGAACGCCGCCTGGCAAGCTGTCAACAAACAGCTCGGCGCAAACCTGAAACTGCAAATGATGCCCAGCGCGGACTACGCCGCGAGCGTCAACACCGTGCTCGCCGGCAGCGATCTGCCGGACTTCATCTACAACGCGACCACCACCCAGCCGCTCGGCGTCATCCCTGCGATTACCCAGTTTGCCACCACCCGCTGCACCGACCTGACTCCCTACCTCAGCGGTGACGCGATCAAGGATTACCCCAACCTGGCGAATTTCTCCACGTATACGTGGCGTTCGGCCGCCATCGCGGGCAAGCTGTACGCGATACCATCGGCGCGCGCTCCCGTCGGCACCGCGCTCGCTTATCGCAAGGACCTGTTCGATCAGGCTGGCGTGCAGATGGACAACGCCCCCAAGAACGGCGACGACTTCAAGCAGATCCTCCAGGCGCTCACGCGACCCGACCAGAACCAGTGGGGGATCTCGTGCGCAGGCGCGTCTACCTTCGGCTTGAACAGCGGCAGCGCGTTCCTGGCGATCTTTCGGACCCCCAACAACTGGAAACTGGATCCAGCTGGCAACCTCATCAAAGACTATGAGGCCGACGAGTTCAAGCAAGCAGTCGGATATGCCCGCGACCTCTGGGCAGCCGGCGTATATCACCCGAACACCCCGACCTACGGTGGTAATGGCAATCCAGATTACGCGGCCGGTCGATTTGCCGTTCAGGTGAGCGTCTGGGGACAGTACATTCAAAACTGGGATTTGCTGGCTTCAGTCAACCAGAACGGCAAAACGTACCCAATGCATCCGTTCGCGGCCGACGGCGGTTCGCCGGTGTATCTCGCAGGCAACGGTAATTTCGGCATCACGTTCATCAAACAGCAACCGTCGGTGGATCGGGTCAAGATGCTCCTGCGTGTGGCGAACTTTTTCGCGGCGCCGTTTGGCTCGCAGGAGTGGTTGCTCAACTACTACGGCGTCAAAGACCAGGACTATCAATTTGACGCCGTCGGGACTCCGGTGCAGACTGACCAGGGCCGGGCCGAGTTGACCGCGACGTGGCGCTACATCACGTCGCCGCCGTACGCGCTGTTCGACAGCGTCCGATCCCAGGAATTCGCGACCGTCGCGCATGCCGCGGAGGATGCGATGCTGGCCGCGGCCCAATTTGATCCGACACTCGGACTCCAGTCGAGCTCTGCGTTCCAGCTTGGCATCCCCGCGCAGACGACGTTCTACGCAGGTGTACAGGACATTGTGCTCGGTCGGCGCCCGTTGTCTGACCTGGATGGACTGGTCGCCGACTGGCGCACCGCCGCCGGCGACAAGATGCGCGGCGAGTACCTGGACGCGCT
>JAFAWJ010000474.1 GCA_019242065.1 Chloroflexota bacterium | reverse complement strand
TGGTTTCTCGAAGCTGCCGAGCAGGTCGTCCACAAGTTCGGGCACTACCTGGTCGGCCAGGACCCGCTGCGCATCGAACACCACTGGCAGTACATGTACCGATCCACGCACTTTCGTGGAGCGGCCATCATGGGCGCGCTCAGCGCGATCGACATCGCGCTGTGGGACATCGCCGGCAAACACTTCGGCGTGCCGGTCTACGCGCTGCTGGGCGGCAAGACGCGCCACAAGGCTCGCGTCTATTACCACGTCCTCGGCGAAACCCTCGAGGCGCTCGTCGAAGGCTGCAAGGCGGCCAAGTCGCGCGGGTTCACCGCCGTCGGCCACCTGTCACCCTTCGCCGACGAGCCCCGCGACCAACCCTTCTTCAAGACGCACGTGGCCAAGATGGGCCAGGCGGTCGACGCGGTGCGCCAGTTCCGTGCGGCCGTCGGCGACGAGGTTGACCTGTGCATCGAGATCCACCGTCGCCTGACACCCGCCGAGGCCATCGTGCTGGCGCGCGGCATCGAACAGTACTGTCCGCTTTTTTACGAAGACCCGATTCTGCCCGATAACTTCGACGCCATGGGTCTGGTCGCCGAAAACATCCACATCCCGATTGCCACCGGCGAGCGGCTGCACACGATTTTCGAGTTCGAGATGCTGCTGAAGCGCGGTGCCGTCCAGTTCGTGCGGCCGGATGTGTGCATGTGCGGCGGCATTACCGGGGCGAAGAAGATCGCCGCGCTGGCGGAGGCGAATTACGTCGGCGTTGTGCCCCACAATCCGCTTGGACCGGTCAGCACCGCCGCGTGTATCCAGCTGGCGGCGTGCATTCCCAACTTCGCCATCCAGGAGTACCCGCTGGGCGAGGACCGACCGCCCAAGAGCGAGATCATGCGCACCATGATCGAGTATGACGGCCGCGGGTCGCTGGTCATTCCCGACGCGCCGGGGATCGGCGTCGAGCTGATGCCGGACGCCGCCGAACGCTATCCGTATCGCATGCGCTGGCTGGGCACGCGGCTGTACGAGGACGGCTCGGTCATGGACCAGTAGCTCGCGCTTGCGGCAGCCACAGGCCGACGGTGGTGCCGCGCTGTTCGCCGGCGCTGCTGGCCCACACGCGCCCGCCGTGGGCTTCGACCAGCTGCCGACAGATCGACAGGCCCAGCCCGAGGCCTGGAATCTGTTCTCTGGCCGCATTCGGAGCGCGGCCAAACGGCTCGAAGATCGATTCCAAATGCGCCCCCGGCAGCCCGATGCCCTCGTCGCTGACGGTCAGACGAAAGCCGCCTCCCTCCAACTCGACCACCACGCTGATCTGGCCGCCCGTCGGCGAGTACTTGACCGCGTTGCTCAGAAAATTGTCGAGCACCTGCTCCACGCGCGACGGGTCCACGTCGGCCAGGACGGGCTGGGATGGCAGGCGCACGACCAGCGTGTACTCCGGCTTGTCCTCGAGCTGAACGTGGTAGCGCTCGATGACCTCTTCGACGAGTGGAGCGAGCTCGACACACTGTCGACGCAGCTCCAGGCGGCCGGTGCGCAGGCGCGACACGTCCAGGAGGTCTTCGACGAGACTGGTGAGACGGTCGGCGGCGCGCCGAATCCCGTCGAGGTGGCGGTCGAGTCGGGCCGGGTCCAGGGTGCCGCGCTGAAGTGCACGCTGCGCAAGCTGCGCGGTGGCTTTGACCGCCGCGACAGGCGTGCGCAACTCGTGCGAGGCGATCGACAGGAACTCGTCCTGGGCGCGCACGGCCGCCTCCGCCTCGGCTCGTGTCCGACGCTCGGCTTCAAACAGCTCGGCCCGGCCGATGGCCTGCGCGGCGACGTCGGCGATGGCCAGCGTCAGGTTGCGTTCGTCTTCGTCGAACGGATGCGGCTCCGGATAGCTCATGACCATGATGGCCAGCAGCTGGCGTTCGATGATCAGCGGCGCGGCCGACCAGGCCTCGTACCGGGAGTGGGTGGCCAGTTGCGCCAGGCGCGGGTAGCCGGCCATCTCCGCGCGTGAAGCAATGAAGACTGCCTCACCGCGGCGCCACACTTCGGCGAGCACATTGGGGTCGTCGCGCCGAATCCGGGGACTGAACTCGGCCGACGCAGGCCGGTAGCCGATGACGCTAAACACCTGCAGCACGTCTTCGTCGTGCAGCGGGAAGGCAACGGCGCCAGCCGGCGCGCCGAGTGCGGCGAAGCCGACGCTCGAAAGGAGGTCGGCAACTTGCTCGGGACGACTGACGGCGGTCAGCGCGGCGGTGACCGCCTGGAGGCGACCCACGCGTTCCGCAGTGCGCTCGGCGGCCAGCCGCATGGAACGCTGCTCCTCGGCACGACGCCGCTCGCTGAGGTCGCGCGTCACTTTTGCGTAGCCGACCAGCTGACCCGATTCGAACAGGGCGGTGATAACGACGTCGGCCCAGAATCGCGTGCCGTCCTTGCGCACCCGCCAGCCCTCGTCTTCGACGCGGCCCTCGCGGCGGGCAATTGCCAGCAGACGCGCGGGCCGCCCGTCGGCCAGATCTTCAGGCGTGTAGAAGCGCTCGAAGCTGCTGCCGATGATGTCCGTGGCGGAATAGCCCTTGAGTCGCTCGGCGCCGCTGTTCCAGGTCTCGATGATGCCCTCGGGCGACAAGCGGAAAATGGCGTAGTCGACGACGTTCTGGACCAGCAGTCGGAAGAGGTCGGCCTCCGTGTGGGGCGTCGCCATCATCACGTGCCGTGTCGGACGGCGCGCTCGATCGCCCCGAGCAGCACGTCGAGATCGAATGGTTTGGCAATGCAGCCCTTGACCCCGAGCCTGGCAGCTTCTTCTGGCAGCTTGCTGTAGGCCGACATGACCACGATCGGCACACCCAGACACAACTGGTTGGCCTGGCAGCGCTCCAGGAACTGCCAGCCGGTCATGATCGGCATCATCAGGTCGAGAAGGATCCCGCTCGGCGGACGTTCGCGCACGACGGCCAGCGCCTCGGCCCCATTGCGCGCGGTTTCGACATTGAAGCCGTCCAGTTGGAGTGCTTCGGCGACCGTCTCTCGAATCATGTCGTCGTCGTCGACAACCAGTATTCGCGATGTTGACGTGCCGGGGCCCACCTCGTCTTCAACTGTAACCGCTCAGGACGGGCGGTTCATGAGCGACGTCGCGGCTGTCTCGAAATAGGTGAGCAGGGCCTGTCTGTCCGTGGCCGAGGCATCGCTGGTATCGACCGCGGCGCGCATGTGGGTCAGCCACGTCTGTCGCTCCGCGGGTCCGATGGGGAAGCGCAGATGTCGCATGCGCAGGCGCGGATGGCCGCGCTCGGCGTTGTAGGTGTGCGGGCCGCCCCAGTACTGGATCAAAAACAGAGCGAGCCTGCGTTTGGGAGGCTCGAGGTCGGCCGGATACAGCGGGCGCAGGAGCGCATCGCGCGCGACGCCCACATAGAACCGCTCGACAAGTGAGAAAAAGAACGGATCCCCGCCGACACGATCGTAGAGACTGCTGCCGCGTTCGGCTTCGATCTGGATGAACACGCCTGGCTTCCCACTTCATCG
>JAFAWJ010000440.1 GCA_019242065.1 Chloroflexota bacterium | reverse complement strand
GCTTGACGCACCCAACCGTGTCAGTCGCGCCCTCGCGCCAACTCAGCGGCCGCTACCGGCACGCTCCGCCATCGGCTACAGTCAGGCATACGCCGATGAGGAGCCCCCGACCATGAGCCGCGACACGCCGACACTGGCTCGACCGGTCGGCGGCGGTCCGTCCACCCAGCCGCGGCTAGCGCGCCCCATGCGACGGGCGGCACCTGACTGGTTGCCCGTCATCGGGTGGTTCGTCGACGACGGCCTGCGACACACGCGTATCAACGTCGTGCCGATGGGCAACACGATCGACCCTACGGAGCGGTTCGCGACGACCCTGAAGTTCTTCCGTGGGACGGAGCAGCCAGCGCACACGTTCCTCTCGGAGCCCTTCGCCGGCGATCAGATCTTCCGCTACGACAGCGCCACCTTGCTCGAAACGCTCGGGGAATCGAGCTTCGAGGGCCTGGTCGAAATTACGGCGCGCAGTCTGGACAACCCACCGCGTCATTTTCCGTGGGTCGACTCGTGGCTGGAATTTTCCGCGGACGATGGCACGCTGAGCGGCTCGGTGCCGGGGTTCGTCTTCAAGGGCGGCACCACCAAATCCGTCATGAGCGGCAAGTGGCAGCACTGGCCGGGCGTCGCTGCCAACCCTGCCTTCTGCACATCGGTGTTGCTCCTGAACTACCACCCGCGACCCACGCCGGTTCGGTGCGACCTGTTGGCCCCGTCGGGGCGGTGTTTGAGCTCTGAGACCCTGAGTCTCGACGCGCGCATGCCGCACACCTTCGAACTGGAGGAGGTCATCGCGCGCGCACAGGAGTTGCTGACGTCAGAGGGCGGCTTCGGCTCGTTGCGGATCTGGTCGGCGTACAAGGTGCCGGGCTTCGTCCTGATGCGAAACCGAGCGACGGGGGTGGTCAGCTCGTTCGACCACACGGTGCCGTTTGCCGGGGCGCCGATCGACTGAGCGACCTGGTCGCACGCGTGCCACTGATCGAGCACGACTCGGTTGCGCAACCGCCAGCGTTTGCCCAGGCGCTCAGCCCGAGTTGTGCGACGTCGTCAGCCGCCACGTTTGTCCGCCTGACGGTACTTGTGAATGCGGCCTCGCCAGCTGAGCCAGCCCAGCACCCACAGCCATGAGCCCCAGTGCGCCCCTGCGGCCCTGCGCGGTCGCCCTGGAGGGCGTGTCCAAGCGCTATCTGATCGGCGACCGCCGCGGTCTGCTCTCGCGGGCGGGCCCGCGTGAGACGCTCTGGGCGTTGCGCGATATCAACCTGCGGGTGGCACCGGGCGAGTCCGTCGGCCTGATCGGACACAACGGCGCCGGCAAGACCACCCTGCTGCGGTTGCTCGCGGGCATCACCCGTCCGACCAGCGGCCGCGTTCACACGCTGGGTCGGGTCGCGTCGTTGATCAACCTGGGCGCCGGTTTTCATCCCGAGCTCACGGGTCGGGAGAACATCGACCTGAACGGCGTCATCCTGGGCCTTTCGCGCCGCGAGGTCCGCGCCCGCTTCGACGCGATCGTCGAGTTTGCGGATCTCGGCGACTCTATCGACACGCCGCTCAAGCGTTACTCGTCAGGCATGTTCGCGCGGTTGGGGTTCGCCGTGGCGGCCTTCGTCGATCCCGACGTACTGCTCGTCGACGAGGTGCTCTCCGTCGGCGACGTCGCGTTTCAGGACCGATCGATTCGCAAGATGCTGTCGTTTCGGGATAGTGGTCGAGCCGTACTGTTCGTTTCACACAACCTGTCGGCCGTCGAGATGATGTGCCAACGCACCATCTGGCTGGAGCATGGCACGGTGCGCATGGCGGGTCCCACGGCGGAGGTCGTCCGCGCCTATCTCGACTCGGTCGACGAAGCGCTGATCGAAGCTACCCGGCCGCCTGAGGAACACACAGCGGACGCGGCGACGAGCATGTCGTCGCCCCACGCCGAGCCCAACGCCAACACGGCCGCGGGAGACGAGCGCGGCCAGGCGGTTGTCATTCGCGACCTGACGCCGCTTGCCGCCGATGGCCAGCTCTGCACGGAGTTCGACTTTGGTGACGAGCTGCGCGTGCACGTGCGCTGCCTGACTACCAGATCAGTCGACGCGGTGCGCTGCACGGTGACCGTTGCCGGCGACTACGGGCCGCTCTTTTCGGCCACTTCGGACACGTTCGGTGCCTGGGATCCGGGCTTTCACGAGCTCGATTGCGTCTTCCAGGAGCTGCCCCTGCTGCCAGGGCTGTATCGGCTGCAGGCCGAGCTGACCCACGCAGGCGCGACCCCGTGGAGCCTGCCGCGGGCAGTGACCGCCTTCCGCGTCATTACCGACCTCGCCGAGTATGGCAGCGACAGCGTCGTGGGCGCGACCAAGTCACGGGGTGGCTTTCTGGCCGTGGCCTACGACTGGCACCTGCAGTCGACAGAAGGCGAGCAGGGACTCCCGGGGTTGCGTCTGCCGCGTAATATCTCCGCATCGCGACCCCCGTGAAATCTGGCGCTCGAGTCGTCGTTGTCATGCCCGCTTATAACGCGGCGAAGACTCTGCAACAAACGTACCGTGAGATTCCGCACGATATTGTGGACGATGTCATTATTGTCGATGATGGCAGCGCTGATTCGACCGTTGCGTTGGCCAAGGAATTGGGCATTACGACAT
>JAFAWJ010000416.1 GCA_019242065.1 Chloroflexota bacterium | reverse complement strand
CGTTGGTGCCGAAAATCTTGATGTCTTTTATCGAGGCAGTGCCTGCGCCGGCATTCAGCCAAGAAGCAAGCCAGCTCCCAGCCAGCATCAGGACCAGTGAGACCAGCAGCAGTCGGCTGACTCCGGAGCGTGCGCCGCGGCGCTCGGGAACGATGGGCGGCGTCGGGATGGGTCTGGTGGCCGGCGCCGTGGCGGCGTCACCGGCAGAAGTAGTCATGTGCTCCTCCCCACAAGCTCCGTGTCAGCAGGCTGCGCCGCTGACCCCGGGCGATTCCGAAACACGAACATTCCATCAATCGTCGCAACTGTGTGCGCGATCTCTTCGCTCCGGCGTTCGGCGGACCAGCCGAGCAGTCCGGCCATCTCTGAAGCCAGTGGCTCGAGCCAGTTGCGGCAGTTGTCTCGGCTGAACAACATCCGGCCGGTGCGTCGGAGATAGACATCCTCCAGATGCTGGGCCATCTCGTAATCCAGCGCGTAGCAGCTCGGTGACGGCGGCAGCGCCTCCGCAACGCCCTTGAGGCGCGACTCGCGATCACCAGATGCGCCTCAGGTCGAGCCGAAAACCCGGCAGTTCTGGATCGCCTGAGAGTTCTGGCGGCTCACCTCGGCTGATGACATCGCGACCCGGCCGCACTTCGTAGCAGCGCCGTTCGATGGGATCGATCAGCCAGCCGAGACGCACGCCACTGTCGGCATACTCGCGCATCTTGGCCAGGAGGTCCTCCAGCCGGTCGGAGGGAGAGCGCAGCTCGATGACGAAATCCGGGGCGATGGGCAGGATGCGCTCCTGCTCGGCTGAGGGCACCTCGGCCAGGCGATCCGAGCGGATCCAGGCCGCGTCGGGGGCGCGGCGGGCGTGTCCGCGCAGGTGGTACAAACCCAACGAGTCGCTGACTTGTCCCGTGCCGTCGTGCTCCGCCCAGATCAGCAACTGAGCGGTGATGCGGGCATTACGGTTGGACGACCGCCAGCCGGTAGGCGACATGACGATCAGCGTGCCCTCCAGATCAGTTTCGATGCGCAGGTCGGGGTGGGCGCGGCACACGGTGAGGAAAGCCGCGTCGTCCGTCAGGTCAGGACGCGGTTGGCGCAGCGTGAAGGGTTGATCCCGGCGGAGGAGGTCAGCTTCGAGTGTCATGTGCGTTGGCCAGCATGATGGCACACAGTCGCTCAAAGGCCTGATCCCAGCAATCAATTGTGCCAGGGGTGGCTTTGGTGAGCATGACGATGGCAAGCGCGTTTGCAGACGCCAGGCGTCACAGGCCCGCCAGACTGGCCGCGTTATCCGCGGCAAACAGGTTCGCTTCTCTAATGTAGCGCCTGACCATGGTCGTGGACGTGTGGCCGGTCTGGTTCATGATCGCCCGCTCCGAAGCCCCGCCGGCCGCGGCACTCGTGGCCAGGCCGGCGCGCAACGAATGGCCGGCGTGGCGGTCGGGATCGAGACCGACGGCCTGGGCGCGACGCTTGACAATGCGCGCCACGGCCTTATGTGAAAGTCGCCTTGGCTGCACACGTGAAATTTTGTCCAGCGAGCGGAACACGGCGCCGTCGACGATGCGCGTCGCCTCGAGCCAGGCCTGCAGCGACCGGACCGGGCAGCTCTTCTCCGAGGAGCCATACGGAATGCCGATGCGCCCCGAGCGACCCTTCTGGTCCGTCTTGGATTTTCTCGGGGTAACGGCCAGGCTGGCGCTCGAGAATCGAGGTCGGCCACATCCAGCGCGACCAGCTCGGAGCGGCGGAAGGCGCCGACAAAGCCGAGCAGCAGCAGCGCGCGGTCCCTGAGCCCGACGCGGGTGTTGGGGAGTTTGGCCAGTATGCGCTTCAGATCGTCGACCAGTCTCGGCGTTTTTCCCAGTTGGGCCGTGCCGATCGAATGACGGATGCCGGCGTGGGTGCGCCGTACCAGCGAGGAGGTCGTTGGCGAGGGCAGGTCGGCGGCCCTGTGTGCCTGAGAGATGACCACCAGGCGGCAGGCGATGGTAGCCGCCCTGAGGCCGGCGTCGGCCAACTCGGCCAGGTAGCCGGCCACGTTGCGTACCAGCTGCGCATTGTCCTGCGCGACATCTGCCCACCGATCTGGCGACGCCTGCTCGTTCGTAGCGACAGCACGGTTGCCGATCTGCCCCCCCAACGCCAGCCCGCCGACCTGCCAGCCCCGCTCAGCCTCGGGCCTGCTGCTGTTCGAGCAGCTGCAGGATTTTGTGCTGCTGTTCGAGCAGGTGGAACTGACGCACGTTGAGGGTATGTAGCGCCGTGAGCATCGCGTGGTCAGTCTCGGCGCGGGCATCCTGGCTGGCGGAGATGACGTTCTGGCCGACAATGATGATTGGCAGCAGCACCAGTTGCAGGAAGGACTGACTGAGCCAGGTGATGCCCGTCACAGTGTCGCCCTGCAAGAACGCCTGCAGCGCTTGCGGGAACGACACCAGGGCGATCAGGACGAACAGGTAGGCGGCCCACATGGTGCCGACACCTCTGGTGATGGCCACGGCCAGGCAGTTGTTGAACTGGCCCATGGCGCCAGCGCCCATGAGCCGTGTGGGACCTCATGGTTGGTGACGTGTCGCGGCATGTGCTGCGTCGGCGCGCCTTTGGCCACTTCCATGGCCGCGCGGTGCTGCTGGTCTGTCGGTGCGCGGGTCGTGCCGTGCTCAGCCATGAGTCAGTCGTCTCCTTGAACGCTCAAACTTACGCGGGACTGGGGCCCGAGCGCCCGCAGCATATCCCCAGCCTCGTCCGCGAGGACGGTCCGCTGGCAACCGGACAGCTCGGCGGCGGGACCCGGGCACCAGGGCTTGAGCTGCTACAGGACATCAAGAGGGTTGAGCCTCGCGGCTGCCGGTCAGAGTGTTGGCCGAGCGACGAGCACGACGACCAACATCGAGCAGCGGATACTTCTTCCATGGCTGATTGAGCGTAGGCCGACCGTTGATCTGACTTTCAGAATTAAGTGACGTAATCGCGCCAAATACCGCGCAAAGTCACACCCTGGCCGTCCAGCCACCCCGCCTGCCCGCGGCGCGTACCCCGCTCGAAGGCAACCCGGCCGCGGCCTAGGGCTGGGCGGGGATCGGCGATAAGCCGCACTTGATGCATGTCACCGTCACGCCCACGGCCGACCGAGCGCCGTATCGCGGCTACCGCTTTCCACCTGAGATCATCGCTCACGCTGTCTGGCTGTATTTCATGTTCCATCTCAGCTTTCGCGACGTGCAGGATCTCCTTGGCGAGCGCGGCATCATCGTCAGCCACGAATCGATCCGCCAGTGGTGCACCAAGTTCGGTGCGGCCTACGCGGCTGGCTTGCGTCGCCGACGAGTTCAATCCGGCGACAAGTGGCACCTCGACGAAGTGCTGTTGAAGATCCGCGGCAAGAAGCACTGGCTGTGGTCGACACGTCGGCGGCAGCGCCCTCATACGCGTAGCCGTCGTTGGCCACGACCTGATCACGCTCGGCCGTGCTGATGGCGTAAAGGTGGTCGCCATAGATAGTGTCGTCGAGCTGGTACCGCGGCGCGGTCATACCTGCGGACACAGGCGCAGGCGTCGTGGTAGGCGCTGGCGTAGAAGTGCTGACCGTGTAGGTGATCACCACCTTGCCATTGTCCGCCTGGACACCCGACTGAAGGACCACCCCAGTCGGCGAGGAGGTCACATCACCTCGCTTCCAGAGCCAGGAGAGCGCGTCCGGGTTGACCGTCAAGGGCGCAGCAGGCTTGTCGTCTGGCTTGGGACCATGTTCACTGCAACGCGGCAGACCTCGACGCAGAAAGGGGAACGCCAGTGCCAAAGTACGCTTATGTCTTCTCACTGACCAGTGACGCCATCAGCCATTTCATCGACAACCCGAGCGATCGCGCAGCCGCCGTGCGGCAGCTCGTCGAGCCGGTGGGTGGGCGAGTAGACGGGTACTACTTCATGTTCGGACAGGATGATGGCATCGTGATCGTCGATCTGCCCGACTCGCGAACGGCCGCGGCCATCAGCCTCGCCGTCAGTAGTACGGGGGCATTCTCGCGACTGCGCACCCACGAGCTCATCCCGGCAGAGGACATAACGTCCGTGCTCGCCGCAGCGAAGTCGGCGCGCAGCGGCTATCGTGCGCCTGGGGCGTGACCACTGAATGCTGAAAGGCGTTTACTTGATCAGCGCATGAGGGAGTGCATGACCAAAGTGGGGGCAATCAAGCTGCCATGAGATGCTGATGGACGGGGTGATCGGTGACGGCGAAGTCGATAGCTCTTCTGGAAAGTGGATGGCTGACGTGATCATTACTACGGGCGCTACGCCGACCCTGGCAATAGAGTCAGATGTCGTACGGGCCTAATCGGATGCTGGCCAGACTGGTGGATGAACCCGTCCCACAACGTTGACTTGTCCCGGTAAGGTCTGAGTAGTTAGCAGGAGATTGAGGTTTTCGGGTGTGCGGAGCATCGCTGTCCAGTCGCCCGCTAGCGGTTCAGGTAAGCTGAGATCCGCAAGGGCTCGGCCGAGCGAGGCGATAGGGTGTCGCCCTGGCCGCATGACAGCCCAGCAGACTCTCCGGCCTTGCGCTCTGTACGCATCTTCGAGCGCAGGGTCCGTCAGGGCCCCTGTCGGCGCCTGGAGAGCCACTGATGCGATCCCCCGCGGCGCGACAAGCCCTTCGAACGCATCCCTGTGGGAATAAGTGCCGGGCCGACACCGACTTGCCCATACCAGGCACACCAGAGCGACTTGACACGCGGTGCACTGACCCGGGCAGACTCCGCAAAGTCTCCATACAATCGCGAGCACACCGTTGCAAGTTGGGAGGTCAGCGTGAGCACAGTTCAGGAGCGACTGCGGGCCGCCCTGGAGCTCGGCTGGACCATCCACGAGGTTCCGCCACATGACGAGCCAGTTGCCGCAACATCGACGGTAAACGCCAATACCGGTGTCTGGGACCTGACCGACATGTCGCTACCTGGGCCAGATCTAGCGGCCGTGTGGGCTGACGTACGTCATTTCCAGAACATTCTCCTGGGCACGACATTCTCCTCCGATGGGAGCGCGGAGGACGGTCGCGTCAAGGACGAGTTCAACGTGGCCAGTGCCGCACGCCCTGACAGACGCCAAGCGTTGGCCTCATATGACCGCGCGATCCTGAACAGTCTGCGGGGAGAAACGCCTCCGACGCAGAGCCTCGTGACGGCTTATGAGTTGGGGAAGGGCCTCAGCTCACTCCAGGCAACCATCTGGCGTACCCAACGCGCGTACGCCAGCAGGAGCGCTGACAACACGAAGAGTAACGCCAGGTCGGAGCGCCTGAAAGACCTGCGTGGTGTCAGCGCCGCCGGCCGGACTGCCAGACGCGCTCGATACGCCTGGCGCTCCGTGTTCGACCTGGACAAACTCGCCCTCCTGCACTGGTATCTCAGTGATCTTCGGAGTCTCGCCGGAGTCGATGCTACGTCCACGACCGGGGCAATCCTGGATGCATGGTTGGGGCGTGCGCACGATCCGCGTGATAAACATTGGCCCGGCAAGTTGAAGTGGCGCGGGTTCTGGACGTGGCAGAACCCTGGCGACTTCACCCCACGCCGCGCGCTGCAACTGGCCACGCGCCTTCGGGGTGAGCTCCTGTATTGTCGCGACCGTCTTGCCGACGGGCTTGCAGGGACCCACACCGTTGACCCTTCGACTTCATTGCAGCCTCTGCCAGTTGACGCGTGGCCCCCGGCGTACGGCGCATTTGCCGCGGATCCAATTCCGGGCGATGAGCGACCGCGACCGAGGGACTTACGCGACAAAATACTTGGGGCGTTCCTCGCCGCAATGCCGCTGGCACCCATAGCCGCCGGCGTGATCTCGGTCGCCCTGTACAAGTATCCGGTTGCGATCTCTAATGTGCCACCCGCATTGCCGACGGGTCTGATCTATCTCACATCGGCGTGGATCATCGTCGCTGTCCTGATCGGGTTGCTGGGATTCATCACTGCCGATCGCGCCAGCATGGGCACGTATGGTGAGTTGCTGGCCCAGCTCGCTCAGCTTCAGGCCTGGTCGCGGGTAGCTCGCTTCGCGCGACCGACAGCCACGTACCAGGCGTGGACTACCTGGACCGCCAGCGCCAACGAGCTGGACCTTCAACTTCGCGAAATTGACGCGACGCGACACGGGGGTGGGCCGCGCTGGGTGCTCGGCGCAGGCTATATTACCTTATGGCAGCGGCTGCACCGGGCTCAGGAAGCGCTCCTGGAAATCGTCCCGACCTCAGTTGCTGTGGAGTACGCGAAATACGATATTTTGCGGTTCCGGAACTCCACAATCGAGAATTCCGCCATGTACGTCGGCTTG
>JAFAWJ010000106.1 GCA_019242065.1 Chloroflexota bacterium | reverse complement strand
GCCGAGAACCAGCGATCGGCGTAATTCATCAACTGCACGCCGCACTGGATCACCGGTGTCCGTTCGGTCCCTTCGGTGACGAGCAACGTATTGACCACGTTGAGCAGATCGGGATGCGGTTCGTCCTCGCTGTCAAAGATGGTGACGTAGTCGTTGGTGGCGGCGCGCAGGCCAACGTTCAGCCCGTGCGGCTTGTTGATCGGTCCGTCATGGAAGACGAGCAAGCGTACGTGGCGGATGCCCAGCGCATTGAGCGCGGCAAGTTTCTCCCGGACCTTGGCAATCGTGCCGACGTCGCCGCCCTGGATGATCACGAGCACCTGCACGAGGCCGCGCGGGTAGCGCAATTCCACGACCCGCTGGATGGTGTCCTGGATGACTGCCTCTTCATGGCGGGCGGGCAGGAGCAGCGTGAAGCGCTGCCTCGGGGTGGCGAACACGCTGGGCGCCCGATTCCGGGCCGCCCTGTTGTGATCCTCCCAGCAGTAGAGCATGAGTGCGATCGAATAGATGGACTGGACGGTCAGCAGGAGCGATACGGCCGCCAGCAGCGTTTCCCCCAGGCTCATGCCGCTCGAGGGGTCCCGTCCTCGAGCGCCGCCAATGGCGCCGACCAGCTCCGCGGCGCCGGGTCACGGCGCGCGAGGCGCAGCCAGAGCACGACCCTGACGGCCTCGACCACCATGCGCCAGGACATCTTGGAGGTACCCTGGCGCCGATCCTCGAAGACGATCGGGACCTCCACCTGCCACACCCTCGCCCGTGCGCAGGCGTGATTGACCTCCACCTGAAAGGCGAAGCCCGTGGAGCGCAGGTTGTCGAGCTCGAGCCGCTCGAGAGCACTGCGTCTGAAGCACTTGAACCCGCTGGTGCAGTCGCGCATAGGCAGGTCCAGTACCAGCCGCGCGAACCAACTGCCGCCCTGGCTGACGATGTGCCGCAGCGCCGACCAGCCGATGACCCGCCCACCGCTGACGAGCCGCGAACCGATCGCGACGTCTGCGCCGCCGTCCTGGGTGGCTTCGATTAGCCTGGCCAGGTCAGCCGGCCGGTGCGAGAAGTCGGCATCCATCTCGACCATGCGGTCGTAGCCCTCATCGAGGCCGAGTTTGAAGCCGGCCACGTACGCCGTCCCGAGGCCGAGTTTGCCGGCGCGGTGGATAACGCGGATCCGCGGCTCGGCCAGGGCCAGTCGGTCGGCAATGGCTCCAGTGCCATCGGGCGAGTTGTCGTCGACGATCAGCACGTCGAGGCCGTGGTCGATCGCCAGGATGCGGGGTGCGAGCCTCGCAAGATTGTCGCGTTCGTTGTAGGTCGGGACCACGACCAGGGTGCGGCCCAGGGGAGCGTGCATGTGGGAGGTACGCCTGGCACCACCAGACGGTTCGGTCTACCGGCCGTCTACGGTTCAGGTCAGGCGGGGGCGGGGTGGACCTGAACAGGCTGATGCGACCACGACGGAGGTCACTCACGCTGCCCGTGTACTCCTTGACAATTTGCGTGCTGGTGCCGACCTGCACCGTCTGCTGGGTGCGGTTGGCGAGGCGGAGCGTCAGCTGACTGCCTTCTCACTGACTACCTGGACCGAGTTCAGCCCAGCGCCCGCGCCTCGAGCGCCTCGCCCGCTACTGGTCCGCGGGACCGCCGCCGGCCGCGGCTGCCGCCCCACCTGGGCCACCCGCTGACGGCGCGGGATTAAGGGCAGCGCTGGAGTCGGGAGCCGTGGACGTCGAGGTGCCGCTGGCGCCCGGCTTCCGAGAGTAGGTCCTGGTAATCGACGGCACGTGCTTGCACTCGTCGAGGTGGTAGCCGACGATCAGCAGCGGCCGCTACATCGTTCGAACGACAGGCATTCATCCGCGGCACTGCCACCCCCGCTGGCCTGACCGTGCAAGCCATCTTCCGAGATGCCGAGTATCCCACTGGTCAAAAAGTCGCCGATGCGGACATGGCCGAACTCCGCATCGAACGACACGCGATCTGCCCGCAGTGGAACTTCACCATTTACCCTCGAATCCCACTGCGAACAGATCTATGACACTCTGGGAACTTGTTTCCTAACGCCGCCTTAGCCTTGGCCTTAGCACAGGCCTCGTATGACCCACCGCCGGCTTCTTATCCAAACGTGAAGCAGAACGCTTCCACGCCATCGTAGAGGAACTCGATCTCAAACCGTCTGTCAACGATTGGTCTGGCCTGGCGGATCACGATCGAATCGTCACCCTAGCGCGTGAGCGGCTGGTCGAAGGCGCGGGCTAGAAGGCTGCGTAGCTACGTCAAGGTTCCGGACGTGGTCGTCGGTACTCCGCCGCTCGAGGCTGGCAACCTGCGCGGCGTCACGGTCGACGTGCAGCGCCAGGTCAACGACTACCTCGAAGCCGCTGGTTGGGACCCGTGGACGTGCAGGCCGCGGCGCTCAAAGCTCGAGAAGCTCGGACTGGACTTCGTGGCTCGGGATCTCGCGTCAGTCGGCTGATTCGGGCAGGTGGCAGGGTAGCGAGTGTCCTGCGCTACGTCTGCGTGCCTGCATCCGCGCGCGATCTCGGATCCCGGACGATGACAAATACCACCTCTTCCATGCCCTGGCGTTGATTCACGGCGCGGGTACGGCCAGTGCACTGACCGTGAGAGCTGTGTTCCAACCAGGCACGTACCCGACCAGCGTGAAGGTCAGCGAGACCGAGGTGGCCGCTCTCCGGATCGAGCCGCACAGGGTGTGCCCACAGAGGAACTACACCATACGACGTCGAACTTCAGCCCCGACCTCGGTTTGAAACTCCGGGAATTTATTCCCTAACGTCCCCCTAACTCAACGTGACAGACTGAAGGCCTACACCTTGTCGCCGGCCTTGTACCGACACCTGCGTGGCACCCGAGCGTTTCGAAGAGCGGGCGACTTGGTTGGCCGGCCGCCCGCCGGCTGGCTGGTCTCGCAACGGGGGACCTGGCGTTCCAGTCGGATACCCACCGATCGTAGGCGGCATCCGCGAGATCCAGTTCCGAGCCCAGGTAGCGCTGCGTGGTCTGAATGCTCTGGTGGCCGGCCGGATCTGCTCGAGCGGCGAATCGTTCACATGCGGCCCGTGATTCAAAAGGGTGTCGGCGTCGAACGCGCTTCGGTTGCGAGAAAACACTCTGAAACTGACACGAAACGCGTCTGCCACCTATAACACGAGTCGGTCAGATCTGACCGTGGATTGTAGTTTAACGCTCGCGATGGCGACAGCCGCGTGAGGCACTTTCGGCAAAGGTACGCGCCAGTCCGTGTCCGTCCGTGGGGCGGAGGCGTGAAATGTCATGGGAGGACCCAGTGGACCGCTGGCCAGCCCTCCCCTGTCAGTCGACCGTGTGATATCGTCGCGCGCACAAAGAGGGGGACCCCATCTATGACAACCGCGACATCCGTGATACGTCGCAATTGCGTGGGCTTCATGAGCACCGTCGCTCTGTTTGCCGCGGCATGCTCCTCGCCGCAGGCACCAGCCGGCGGTCCAACGCAGGCCGCCGCGCCCACCGGCGCTCCGGCCGCGGCCAACGCGTCGGGCGCCGCGGGCGGCCTGCTTCTGTCGTGTGCCGAGTTCGCAAGCCAGGGCTCGGGTGGCGACGCGATCAAGATGGGGGCCGATGCGGCCTTGACCGGCCCGTCGGCGAACTTTGGCATCAACATGCAGCGCGGACTCCAGATCTGCTTGAATGAGTTCAATAACGCCGGTGGGTATCAGGGTCGCAAGGTGGACATCCCAGTCCTCGACGACCAGGTGAAGCCTGAGGTCGCCGTGGCCAATGTCACGCGCTTCCTCGAGCAGGACAAGGTCTCGGCGATCATCGGTCCCGTCAACTCGGGCAACGCCCTGGCGTTCATTCCCGAGGTCGAGGACGCCGAGGTGCCACTCGTCGTGCCAGTCTCGACGTCAGTGCCCGTCGTCTACCTCGACGCAAACAACCAGCCATCGGCGCTGTATGGCGACTCGGGGGTCCATCCCCGCAAGTGGGTCTTCCGCACGTCGATGCAGGACAACTTCCAGGTCGAGACCATCCTCAACTACGCCAAGAGCAAGAGCTGGGACGCCATCGGCCTCATGAACGACACGTCTGGCTATGGCACCGCCTCGAAGCAAACTGCCGATCAGCTTATCCCGGCCGGTGGCTTCAAGATCCTGGACTCCGAAACCTACAACATTGGTGATACTGACATGACCTCGCAGCTCCAGAAAATGAAGGATGCGGGTGTCCGACAGATCATCAACTTCGGGCTTGGGCCGGAGGACGCGAATCTGCTGATCAGCGCGCGCAAGATCAACTACCAGGTCCAGTTCTCGGGTGCCTGGGGCTTCAGCGATCCGCTCGTGCCGCAGCTCGCGGGCAAGGACCTGACGCAGGGCGTGGTTACCGTTGCATCGTTTACTCCCGACCAGAGCCCCGAAGCCGCGGAGTTCCACCAGAAGATGATCCAGAACTTCGGTGAGGACACCTTCCCCATCGCCGCGGCGCAATCCTACGACGCCACTCGCATGGTGCTCATGGCGCTGTCCAAGAGCGGACCGGATCCAGCCAAGCTGCGTGACGCCATCGAGAATTTGGACGGGTTCAAGGGCGTGACCGCCGCGCCACCAAAACCATTCAGCTCCGACAAGCACCACACGCTGGAAGGTAAGGACATGTTTGCCGCCCAGTGGCAGGACGGCGTGCTGGTCAAGGCCCAGTAAGAATTCTTCGATGCAATTCTTCGACACGCTTGTGCGGGGACTGCCGCAAGCGGTTGCCAGCGGACTGGTTTACGGCAGCATCTACGCCCTGATCGCGCAGGGCTACTACGTCACCTTCTCCACGACCCATACCCTGAACTTCGCACAAGGCGACTTTCTCATGTTTGGGGGTATGCTCGCGTTCACCATCTTCGGGGCGCTCGCACTGAGCGGGGCGCCGTTGTTCGTCAGCTTGCTGGCTTCGCTGGCGGTCATTCCGCTGGTGATGCTTGTCATGGGCGTGCTGGTCGAACGGGTCGCGATACGTCCACTGCGAGGCGCATTTTCTCTGGGCTGGATTCTCAGTACGGTTGGCGTCTCCGTGATTTTGCGCAACGTGGTCGAAGTGGTCTGGGGTCGTGAACCGAAACCGGTGCCGTCCGTGTTTGGTGAAAACGCGGTGCGGGTTGACGTCGGGCTGTTTCAGTTCGGCGTATTGCCACAGGAAATCTTCATCCTGGTGGCATCGCTGGGATGCATGGCAGCCGTGCTGTTCTTCCTGAAGCGCTCGCTCCTGGGTAAAGCCATGGCAGCCGTGGCACTGAATCCGTCCGCCGCCGGCTTGATGGGCATCAATGTGCGATCGGTGGTGGTGCTGAGCTACATCATCTCGAGCGTGCTGGCCGGAGTGGCCGGACTCCTGGTTGTTCCGGTTTTGCACGCGTACTCGACGATGGGCCAGTTGCCGGGGCTCAAGGCGTTCGGGGTCGCGATCATCGGCGGACTCGGCAACCCGTTCGGTATCCTCATCGCCGGCCTGCTACTCGGGGTGTTCGAGTTCGTCGTCGCGATCTTCAATGCGTCGCTCCGCGACGCGGTGACCTTCTTCCTGCTCATCGTTATTCTGGCGTGGCGGCCGCTGGGGCTATTCGAGAGGCAGCGACCAGAAAAGGTCTGAGACGTGGCTGTCACGAAGCAGGTTCCACTGGCGAACCAGCCGGCGCTGCTCAGCGGCGGATGGTGGAATCGACGTCTAACGTTGCCTGTCTTCTACGGCGCGAGCTTTTCCAGCCTGGTGCTGACCTTTGTCGCCATCGGCGTCATCATCGCTGCGCCACTGGTCTTCAACGATGGCTTTGTCCAGCAGACGCTTCAGACCGTGGCCTATTTTACGATCGCGGCAATCGGCCTGAATGTGCTGGTTGGTTTCCAGGGACAGGTCTCGCTAGGACACGGCGCTCTCTTCGCATTTGGCGCGTATGCCTCGGCGTTGCTGACAACTCGCGCCGGTTTCCCGGTCTGGATCGCGCTATTCGTTGCAGCCGCGATAGCCGGTGGCCTGGGTTTTCTGGTGGCTCTGCCAACCCTGCGCGCCCGCGGCCATTACCTGGCAATGGTCACCATCGCGCTGGCCATTGTTACGTATGTCGTCGCCCAGACCTGGCTGCCGGTCACGAACGGTCCGACGGGGATCGGCAACATCCCACGCCCCGAATGGTTCGGCGGCACGACCATGGGTTCGTTGAAGAAGTTCCGTCCATTCGGCGACGACGGGCCGGTTTTGACCGGCCAGATCATGTACTTCTGGGTATGTGCCGGTCTGGCACTGATGGTCCAGTTGTTATCCAACAACCTGTTGACCGGACACTGGGGGCGGACGGTAAAAGGTGTACGGCAATCGGAGATCGCCTCCGAAACAGTAGGTGTGTCGGTGTACCGCATGAAGCTGAAGGCGTTCGCCTTCAGCGCGGTGCTAGCCGGCCTGGCTGGTGCACTGTTCACGCATCAGCAGGGCTACATCGTCTCGGATACGTTCACCTTCGACGAATCCGTCGCGCTGCTGGTGTTCGTCATTCTGGGCGGAGCCGGCAGCCTGTTCGGACCGCTAATCGGCTCCGCGGTGCTGGTCGCGTTGCCCGAGGTGTTGAAGACGATCGGCTCGTATAACGTGCTGCCTGAGTCACAACCACCGCTCCAAGCCGTGCTGATCGTTCTCGGCGGCGCCTGCGCGCTGGGGCTCGTGCGCCTCCGGCCGACCGGTGCTGCACGCTACCTGTGGAGCCTGGGCGTTATCGTCGGGTTCGTCGGGTTCACGCTGGTCACACCGCAGATCATCGAGCACTTCCTGCTGGTGTATGGCGCGTTGTTGATTGTCTTTCTGATCACCATGCCGCAGGGTATCGCCGGGTTTGTCCGCGATCTGCCAGGGGTTCGCCGTTTGTTCCGACCGACCGTTTCATCTGTTTCGCGTGCGGAGTCCACGCTGGATGGTCTGGTGCCAATCGCAGTCGCCGGACAACGCCAGCGCCTGGAGCTCGACGATGTGAAGATGCACTTTGGTGGCGTCAAGGCCATCGACGGCGTTTCGCTGGTCGTCGAGCCCGGCCAGGTCCACGGATTGATCGGTCCCAACGGTTCCGGCAAGAGCACGCTGGTCAACGTCATCACCGGGGTCTATACGCCAACGAGTGGCACCGTCCGGCTCGGTCCCACGGTTCTCAATCGCTTGCGACCGCACAGCATCGCCGCGGCCGGAGTGACGCGCACCTTCCAGAACATTCAGCTCTTCAAAGACATGAGCGTGCTCGACAATGTGATGCTCGGCTTTGCGCTGCACCGCCGCGCCGGCTTTTTGCACCAGATGGTCCGCACGCGCTTCGCGGCCCGCGAAGAAGCCGAGGTACGTGACCGGGCGTTACGTTTGCTGGCGTTTCTCGGGATCGAGCACCTGGCGTATACCGAAGCTCAGTCGCTGCCCTACGGGCTGCAGCGCATGGTAGAGATCGCCCGTGCGCTGGCCAGTAGCCCGTCGATTCTGTTGCTCGACGAGCCGGCGGCGGGTGTCAATCCCAGCGAGATCGGACGTCTTTCCGACGTGATACGGAAGGTCGCCGCAGCCGGAGTCACCATTCTCGTCATCGAGCACCACATGGATCTCGTCATGGGCGTGTCGAACCACGTCACCGCGCTGGACTACGGCAAGAAGATCGCGGAAGGCACGCCCGCGGCCATTCAGTCGAACCAGAGGGTCATCGAAGCCTATCTTGGCAGTAGACAAGAGACGTTCGACGACCTCCGCCGCGAACGGGCGGGCGCGTGAGGCAAACCAGTCCCGAGCCGCTGCTCTCAGCTCGCAACCTGGTGGTTCGTTATGGACAGGTCGAGGCACTCCACGGCGTCACTCTGGACGTGTATCCGGGTGAGATCGTAGCGCTCATCGG
>JAFAWJ010000105.1 GCA_019242065.1 Chloroflexota bacterium | reverse complement strand
GCCGGCGTGGGAACGAACGTCTCGCTGAGGGCCGCTGAACGATTCGAAGTCACACGCGGCATGTCAATCCGCTGCGGGTACCTCAACCTGCCGCTCAACGTGCGCGCTGGCGTCTTCGGTCATGGCCTGCAGCACCTCCTGTGGCTTGCCGCCACGGAACTCCAGCCAGGCAGCCGTAACGATCGCCTGGAGCAAGCCGGCCAGCGGCGCGGCGAACAGCGCGCCCCAGATTCCGAACAGCTCGGTGCCGGCCACGAGCGCGATCAAGCCTGTGGCGGGGTGGATGCCGACGGCTCGGCCCATAATACGCGGACCGATCACGTCACCTTCGATGACATGCACCACGACGAAGTACCCAAGGACGAGCAGTGGACGCAGCACCTCCTGGAAATGCACGATGGCGATGATCAGGGCGGCGGCGCCGGAGATGAAGACACCGAGCACGGGGATGAACTCCATAAAGAAGGCCAGCACGCCGAGCAGCACGGCGTAAGGCACGCCCAGCACCGCCAGCCCGACGCCCACCAGCACACCGACCAGCAGCGCCAGTAGTAGCACACCCCGGATGTAGCCGCCCACCACACGGCTGACGACCGTGACCAGCAGACGCGACCGATAGCGCGTGCTACCGGAGGGCGTTTCGGTCTTCAGCCATTCGGCAATGCGCGTGCCGTTGGCGGCCAGGTAGACGCTCAGGATCAGCACCAGGATCAGATCGATGAGCGTGCCAGCAATGTCCGCCAGCCGAGCCAGGGAGTCGCGGGCCACCGCCGTGCCCGTGGTCTGGAGTTGCCCGACCGCCTGCTGCTCGAGATCACTGACTGATGAAGGCGCAATGCCAAATCGTGCTGTGACACCTTCCAGCTGTGACTGGATTCCCTGGCCCTGCTCCGCGTAGGTTGGTAGGTTCGTTACCAGGCTGGTCACTTGATCAGCAGTCGTCGAAACAACGTACGCGCCGAAGCCGAAGATGACACCCAGCCCAATGACGTAGGCGACGCCAAGCGCGACGGGTCGCGGTAGCCAGCGCGCCAGCCAGTTCGCCAGCGGAGTGAAAGCGAAGGCAAGGACACCGCTCAGTACGACGACCAGTAGCGTCCTGGTCACGTACCCCAGCAGCCAGCCGGCGACAATCAGGAGGGCCAGCCAGGCGAGCAGGATGAGCGGCAGCACGAGTGCGCGCAGCCAGGCGGCCGGGACCGCCTGGTTCAAAGACGGTCGCGTGCGAGCCGGAGTGTTCATTACGGACATGAGGACAGGAACTCCGTCGCACTGACCGTGCCGCGGCGCTAGGGCTTGAGCTTCGACAACAGCTCAGGACAAGCTCTCTTGACGTCTGGCGCGGTCAGCCTGTGACCATTCAGCCTTCTCCGTCACACGTACTTCCACCGCAGACAATCAGCCGACTGGGCGACGGACAAGCCCCGCAGCCAAGATGCATTTTGATCGATAACAAAGGTACTACTTTTGCACGTGGAGTCGCTATCGCACATTCCGACAACTATCACGTCATCTGTGCGTCGACAGGGCCAAGCGACATCCGCTCCTGACCGCGGTTGTCGACGATTGATGCTCTCCGAGCGAGGACGGTGTTTGCTGGAGCCTGGACGTCAGCTGGTCGAGACTCCAATATCATCGGAGTCAGAGCGGATCACAGCAGCTGCTTCTTCATTTTCAGAAACGGCTGCAATGTTGCCATCGGTGTCCACGCCACGCGAGGCGCTAACTGCACGCACAGCCCCGCCCACACTGGCACCCGCAATCAGGCCCACTGCGGCGCCCACGACCGCCCCGGCCGGTCCACCCGGCAGCCCTGCAATTGCGCCCGTGGCAGCCGCTGTTCCCAAGCCAGCGGCACCAGCACCAGCACCCGTCAGGGCGGATACGGCTGGGAGCGCATCGCGCTCCGAGTCCGCGGCGTTACGCGAGTCTGGTTCACCTTCCGGAAAGTCCACGTGTGGCTGAGCGTCCATCTTTCCTTTGCCTCCGTTCGTTGTGGTGCAAGCACCAGAGTGCGTGGGCGCCGAACTGGTTACGGTGGACCACCGCGCCAACACGGAGTAGCAGCATATGCCTTTGCGCGCGCGTTCGGCATCTCGATTTTTCCATGTTTATGCGGCGCAGGCGGCTCGCCCGCTCTGAAAAGCGGCCCGCATCGCAAACCTGTGTGACTCGTGCCAGTGCCATGGCGCGAGCACACAATGACCCAGATGTGCTGCAAGTCCGACCTCCCGTGAAGTTTGGGTGCGCTGACGCAGCAATCGCCCGGCTGCTCTTTGCCTGCGCAGCGTTGCAGCGGCCAGCGATAACGAGTGTGGCCAGGGTGTCGCGATCTGATGATCAATGAGATGGCAGATGTCGCTGTCGAGGTCAGCGTCGCTGGGGTTTCGGTTCTCCGCCGCTGACACTAATGTGCTCATTTCCAATGTGGCACTGCATAGCGGCGTCCGACTCACCGTTGCGCCGGTCAAGATGCGCGATGACGCGGTTGAGCAGATGTGCGTCAGCGCGCCGTGGCTCTCGTCGCGAGGATTCTCGGGAAGAGACGCAGGCGTGCCACATTGCCCTGTCTCAGGGGGTATGCGCCACCCAGGTCAGCACGAACCTCGGGACGGAGGCGGGTCCTCACGCGGCGGCACGCAGCGTGCTTTGCTTCAGCGGAGGAACGCACGTATGTCGAAGCGTAAACCGAGGGTCCCCGGACACGAGCGGCTGGTCGATCGAAATCTCGAACCGACTCCGCACATCGGACGCCGGACGAGCGGATGCCGAACTGTCGAGCTGGATACGTCGACGAGGTGATTTCAGGCGATGACGCTCGGGCGGCCAGCGAGCAGATGTCAGGCGACGCCACATTATCGCGGCTCCGCAAGCCGGATTCCACGCGAGCGTCCATAAGAGAGTGGCTGGAGGCAACGGCTCCACCGAGCGTGTGCGCGGGGCGCGGGCGGATCGATCATCTCCGGGTCATTGAATCCGGTTGAGGATTGCTCGTGCAGATCCTGCAGGGGCCTGCACGGCGCTGAATGCGAGTTTGTCTCCCGTTATGAGGTGTTAGCTCCAGCGCAATGCGCTTCTGATGGTAGCAGCCGTCAACGCATCGAACACATGCAAAATTGCACGGCGCTGACTCGGCCTCTTGGCCCGCCCGCTGCGTCACAAGAGGGTATGATCCGGAGTATCGGAAATATCCTGATCGCCAGTTGCATGGCGATCGCAGGTACGGCAACTGCTTTCGCCCAGAGCGATGGTGGTGGAACGACTCCAACTGCCGTCAGCGGCGGCACTGGTGGCGCGCTCACGACGACTGGCGGTGTGACGGGTGGTACGGGTGCAAGTGGCGGTACAGCAAACACCGGCGGAACCAACTTCACCTCCAGCACATCGCCGACCGGAGGGGATTCCGCGGGTGGTACAGACAACGCCGGCGGAGCGGGCAGCAGCATCGGTGGGAGGAGCAGCAACGGAACTGTGACACCTGGCAACACAAGCGCCTCGACAGCTTCGACGGGAACTCAAACAGCAAATGACTCGGCTCAGGCGGGCACCTCCGCCAATGGATGGCTAATCGCGTCGATCGTGGTCGTTGTCATGCTTGCCGTCGTCCTGCTGGGAGGTAGAGCGCTGAGGAGCCGCACCACGTGATCTTCCCAGCTGGCTCGCACCCAGACAGCAGCGCAAAGAACGACAACGCGCATTGCCGTACATTTTTGCCGTCCCACCGCCAGACAGGCGTGCGCTTTGCACCAGTCAACCGCACATGACGGACCCAATCAGCCCAGCGGCCGTCTTCGGCGCCGGCCACGCCGAGTTGCCTGCGTACGTCTCGAACGGCGTCATCGGCCTTCGCGTGCGGGCAATGCCGCTCCGCAACGGCGTCGCCATCGTGAACGGCCTCGCTGGAGAGCATCCGGTCACGCAGGTGGAGAGCTCGGCGCATGCGCCGTATCCGCTGAGCGGGGACATTTGCGTCAGGGATGTGTGGCTGACGGATGCCACCATGGAAATCGTCGAGCTCGAGCAACAATACGACTTCAGCTATGGCGAGCTGCACTCGCGCATCACTGCCAGGGTTGAGGATGTGCAGATCCGCGTCTCCGTGCTCACCTTCTGCAGCCGTCGTCGTCCGATGTTGGCGCTCCAGGAGGTGGAGGTCGAGGTTGATCAAGCCTGTGACCTGACGCTTCGGGCCGTGGTGGATCCTGGCGCGATTCCTGGCAGCTGGCGCTCGCGCAGCACGGGCACCCCTGGCGAGGATCAGTCCGCAGTAGACGGTTCTCTCTGCTGGCAGACGCGTGGGACAGCCGACACGTGCGGGGTCGCCTACGTCACCGAGTTCCCAGGCTACGGGGATGCCAAGCAGGAGCGGCAGCTCTGGGGCGATGAACGCCCCCTGATCACGGATTATCGACTCGCTGCGGAACCGGGCCGGATCTATCGCTTGCGGCAGATCGCCAGCATGGTGCCGCGCGCGTTACACGGCCAGCCCGAACGGCACGCCGTCCGCCTCGCGGCCCACGCGGGCCAGATCGGCTTCGAACGGCTCCGTCAAGAGAACCGGGACATGTGGGCGGAGCTCTGGAAGGGCCGTGTCGTGCTGGTCGGCGCGGATAAGCACTGGCAGGCACTGACGGACGCCGCGTTCTTTTACTTGAACACATCTGTGCATCCTTCGTCGCTGGCCAGCACCTCGATATTCGGAATGTCCCAGTGGCACAACTATCACTATTACTACGGCCACGTGATGTGGGACATCGAAACCTTTTCCGTGCCGCCCCTGCTCCTTGTCCAGCCAGATGCTGCGCGCGCGCTGCTCGCGTTCCGAGCGCGTTCGTTACCTGCCGCGCGCGCAAATGCCGCCATGCACGGGCGTGGCGGCCTCCAGTTTCCTTGGGAAGCTGGTCCATCGCGCGGAGACGAGGCTGCTCCCGGACCAGGAACGGCGGCCTGGTTCGAGGATCATGTCAGCCCCGATGTGGCGCTGGCGTTCGCGCGATATTGCCATGCGACCAACGACGAGCCATTCCGACGCGATGAGGCCTGGCACGTCCTCGAAGGGGTTGCCGACTGGATTGTGAGTCGCGTGACCAGCACCGCCCGCGGCTATGAGTTCAAGAATGTCATGGGTATTGCCGAAACCCAGCAGCCCACAGACAACAACGCATACACCAGCATGATTTGCGCTGTCGTTCTTGGCGAGGCGATTGCCTGCGCGGAGAAGATTTCAGCACCCTGCCCTCCAATCTGGCGCGACGTGGCCGATCGTCTCGTACTGCCAGTAGATACGAGGAGATGCCTGGTGGTTAGCCACGACGACTTCGATGCATCGGAGGACAAGGGCGCAACACCAGACCCACTGGCCGGGATTTTTCCGGTAGGTTACGGGCTCGATCCGTCGGTCGAGCGTGCAACGCTCGAGTTCTTCCTCCAGCTCGCGCCACAGTACATTGGCAGCCCGATGCTGTCGCCGCTGTATGGCGCCTGGGCAGCGCGGATTGGCGACCGGCAGCTCGCGGCTCGGCTGTTGGAGGAGGGCTACGCTCGGTTGATCGCGGGCAGGTTCTGCCAGACGCTCGAGTACGATCCGGAAAAGTTCAAGGAGCAGCCGCCGGCCGGTCCGTTCTTCGCAAATCTCGGGGCGTTTCTGCTCGGGTGTCTGTATGGATTCACTGGTCTCGAGCTCGGGCCGGGCGCGCCAGGTGCGTGGGCAAAACGGCCGGTCGTCATGCCCTCTGGGTGGGACGGCCTTGAAGTCGAGCGCATCTGGGTTCACGGCCGGCCAGCACGACTCGTCGCTCGACAGGGAGAGGACTCGGTGAGAATCGAGCCGCTCCAGTAGCAAAAGTGACGATCGGACCTTCCGCGTCTGCTCAGGCCCACACCGTCAGGTCGTGGTCCCGGTAACGCCCTCGAGGTTGGCTGAATCGCGGTCCCGCACGCCTGACGTGTCCCTGGCATAGCACCTGCGTTCCGCGCGCCCATGTGGGCCGGTCGGACGATGATGTGAGACTGGATGAGGTTGGCCTTGGCCGCGAGGCGCTGACCGTGCGGCAGCGCGAGATCGCTGCACTGGTGGCACGCGGCTACACAAATCAGCGGATTGCGGCTGAGATGGTTATTACACCAGGTACGGCTGGCAATCATGTTCAGCAGGTACTTCGCAGACTCGGCTTGCGTTCGCGCTCGGAGCTTGCCACGTGGGCTACTCAACGCGGCATGGCTGCGGAGCCAAACAGTCTCCTGGCTACGCTCGAGCGATTGATGGAGATCGTCCCGTCGGACCTCGATACGGCACTTGATGCGGCGACGATCACTGTCGTCGAGGCACTCGGCTGCGAGAAGGTTGATGCGTTCTTGTACGAAGCTCCGACGGCGACGCTCGTCGCGCGTGGCACAAGCCCGACGCCACTCGGCCGCAAGCAGCACGCGCTTGGTCTCCACCTGCTGCCCATCGTCAATGGCGGGCGCATGGTTGAGGTCTTTGAGACGGGCAATCCTCGACGAGCCGGTCGCGTGGACCGCGACACACACGAACTGCGCGGCATACGAGAGGCACTCGGCATTCGCTCGGACATTAGCGTGCCCCTCGTGGTCGCGGGCGAACGCCGTGGCGTGCTCTCGGCGGTTTCGACCGCACCCGAGTTTTTCAGTGAGGGCGATCTGCGCTTTTTGGCGACCGTTGCTCGTTGGGTGGGCATAGTCGTGCATCGCTCCGAGTTGGCCGAGAGGTCGACGGCTGAAGCCGCGGCCTACGGGCGACGCACTGCCGCCGAGGAGCTGATCACTATCCTCGCACATGACTTCCGCAACTTGCTCACACCAATCCGCGGCCGACTCGACCTGCTGGTGCGGCGAGCTCGACGTGAGGCTCAGCAGCGTTACCTCAATGACGCGGAAGAATTGATTGGTAGCGTGGGCCGACTCGATCGCCTGGTACGTGACCTGCTCGACACTGCTCGTTTGAAACAAGGTGTCTTCGAATTGACGCGTGAGCCAGTCGACCTGGTGGAGCTGATCAAGGTGAGCGCCGCTCAATTGGCGCCGATGCCGGAAGCAATTCAGGTCCGTACGCCAATCGACGAGCTCGTCGTGTCGGCGGACGCCTCCCGCCTGCAACAAGTCATCGAAAATCTCGTGTCCAACGCGCTCAAGGTGCAGCCCCACGGCGAGCCAGTTGTGATCGAGTTGGCCACCGTGGATTCCTCGGCAGTTGTGAATGTTATCGACGCGGGGCCAGGTCTCCCGCCCGAAGTTGTCCCCCATCTTTTCGAGCGCTTCGGCGCCGGTCCTGGCTCGGTGGGGGTCGGACTGGGGCTGTATCTGGCACACGGCATCACCGAAGCGCACGGAGGCACTCTGGAGGTGGACTCACGTCCGGGGCGCGGCGCTCGTTTCACCGTGCGCCTACCCCTTGATATACCTTCGCCACCTCCCTCGGCTACCTCTGAAGGCCCCCAGTCGGAGACGACGGCGGTGGCCTCAAGCTCTAACAATCGCGAGAACGGACGGACGTGAACGTGACCGCGCCGAACCCGCTCATCGGCGCCAGGTCGCCAAGGACAACTCTGAAGCTGCGCGACGGTGCCACATCCTCCGCACAATAACGCGACCCTCACTCGGATCGCGATTGGACAGTGCGTCGTCAAGCCTTCGTGCTCTTACTCCGCATCGAGAGCGATGCAGACTCTGAATGAACGCGGAGTCGGGCTGGCGATCAGAATCCTCCTAGCAGCACCAGACTAGAGGACCGTCATGGCAGGATCGCCGGATAGAGGCGCCTGAGTTTGATGCGTGCGTCGGGAGTGGTGAAGCGGCAGTCAATCCTAGGTTGCCGGACGTTTCGGTTGTGCATCCAGGAAGTGAGCTCACGGATCAATGCGGGTTTGTCTGGGCGAGCTCATACTGGGTGCCATCGGCCGCGGCCGAGCTGCCACTGCCCCAGACCTTCGGCAAGTCGCAGGGGTGATAGGCGTTGACCAGATCCTTGATGGCCGCCTCGAGCTGAGCGACGCTGACGTGGCGGCGGTTCGTGAACGAGAGTTCGTGAGCGGTTGCGAGGTCCTGCATAAGACGTTCTACTCAGCAAACACCTGGGGCTATCAGTCGACCAATCAAGCACTTGTAGCTCAGGGGCGATGGGAAAATGCCAATGACTCAGGTGCCTCGTACACGTACCTGTCGTTTACGGACCTCGCTTCGGAGGAGGGTGCCATGGTGCTGCTTGGCGGAGTGCAAGAGTACTAACGAAGCTTCGCCTCAAACCGACAAGTAGCGTCGTCGAGGAGAGGGTGACTGCGGTGGCACCATCGGCGTGCTATCCATCCCTCTCGGGAGGCGTCGACGATGCCAGCTCCCAGCGTTGCCACCATACTCCGCGACCATGTGTCGTTGTCGACCTCGTGTATTGACCGTCTGTACCTCAACGGCTACGTTCCCAGACTGCAAACTAGTGGCCAGTTGTGCGCTTTCTTGTGCGATCACGTCGGCAATCGGATTGCTTCCCCAGCTGCTTTCCGCCCACTGCACGATCGGTTCGTGCAGGACGTCGCGTCATACGCCCGTCGTCATCTCGTGCCCATCGTTCAGTTCGAGCGCGGCCAGCGTAAA
>JAFAWJ010000059.1 GCA_019242065.1 Chloroflexota bacterium | reverse complement strand
ACCTCGTCGCGTCGCCTCCGAGTGCAACCCTCGGAGCGGTCGTGAAGCTGTCGACGGACGTGCCGATCAGCTCCGATCTTTCAAAGCCGCCGTACACGTTCGCCCTGGCTATTCCGCCATTCGACATTCCAGGCATCGACGCGCTCGACAACCTGGTGCCGGGGGGTGGACTCGGCCAGATGATGCCAACGGACCTGCAGCTTCCGCAGCTCACCCTGAGCGGTCTGACCTTCAGCGCCAGGAGCGGCAAAGATGGCGGGATCACGGCAATCGCGGCAACGGTGTCGCTGAAAGCAAAGACTTCCTGGACGATCATCAGCGGCGCTCTCGTCGTCGACGCCGGATCGGTGCCGCTCGGCGTGACGTACAACGACAAGACGCAAAAGTGGGAGCCCGCGCTCACCATCCAGGGTGAATTCTCGGTTGGCAGCGGCGACCCACCCCCGCTGACCTCCGTGGTCGAGGTGAAGCTGCCGGATCAGACGCTCGAGGTCCGGTTGAAGCAGGACACGCACGCGAACCTGTTGAAGCTGATCGACCAGTTCCTCGGCGTCGCGGGCATTCCATTTCCCGCGGAGTCATTCGGTCTCGAGAAGCTCGACATCGACGAATTCGAGCTCAAGGCCGACAAGAAGAAGCAGACGTTTTCTCTGAAGCTGGGCGTCTCGACCGCCTGGAAGATCGAGCTCCCACCGGTCGGCCCGGTCTTTGAGCTGGACACGGTCAACGTCTCATTCGAGCGCACGTCCAACACCGCGCCGTTGACACTCGACGCGACCATGTCGTCGCCGCTCGACATGACCGCGGAAGCGGCGCGTGACGCGAAGGGTGCGGGTTGGGCGCTCAGCCTCACCCAGACGAAGCCGGCCAGCACTCAAACGCTCGCCAGCCGATTTGGGGATGCAAGCTGGGTCGTCGGGCCGCTGTTGCCGACGCAGTTCGACGGCATACAGCTCAAACTGGACACCGGAACGTACGCGTACTCGGTCAAAGGCGGGGCCACGTGGAATCTTGCTCCGAACGGGGGTGAGGCGTTGTCGATCAGGGCGGCGCTCGACCTTGCCTCCGAGCTCGACACGACGAAGCAACCGGCTGTGCGCACCTACACGGGAAATGTGTCCGGCACGCTGACCGTCTTTAAATTCGAGGCTTCCGTCGCGTATCGGTTTGGCCCGGACGACACCAACCTGACGTACACGATCGCATTCCGCGGCGCGACCTTGCGCGCGGTACGCGCCATTGATTCGAAGGCGGAGACCGACACACTGACGGTCACGCTCACCGGCGTGACTGTCGGCGGCGTCATCGACGAGCTGGTGAGCCTGGTCGTTCCCGACCTGGGCTTCACGCTTTCGCCTCCCTGGGACGCGCTGTCGTCCGTCAGCCTTGACGGCGTCTCACTGATTGCCGACCTCAAGAAGAGCACCGTGGCCGTCTCGGCGCGCATCGGGCTCGATCTTGGCTTTGCAAGCCTGAACAGCGTGACGCTGACGTACGGCACCGCCGCCGATGGCGCCGCCAGCGTTGCGATCTCGGTGGACGGATCGTTCGTGGGCCTGCCGGCCGAGCCGGTGGGTTGGGACCTGCTCAACGATCCGGCTCCAACTCCGCCCGCGGCGTCGCCGCCGCTCGTCGACCTGGCGTTCCTCGGCATCGGCCAGAACTATGGCTTCACCAGTGCGACGGCGCCCGCGACGATCACGGACGTCATCGCGGCGCTCGAACGCGAGTTCCTCGACTCTGGCCCGGGCAGCGGACTCGCGTTCACCGGCACTGGCAACTGGCTCATCGGCCTGGACATCACCTTGATGGGAGCCGTGCGGATCGAGATCGTGTTCGACGATCCGGTCCTCTACGGCATCCGCATCGCGCTCAGCGGCGAGAAAGTGAAGTCGCTCGCCGGACTCGAATTCGAGATTCTGTACCGACGCATCAGCGACACGCTGGGTGTGTACCAGATCGAGCTGACGCTGCCCGAGAAGTTCCGCCAGATGCAGTTCGGGGCAGTCTCCGTCACCCTGCCCATCGTCGACATCGACATCTACACCAACGGCAACTTCCGGCTGGACTTCGGCTTCCCGGTCGCCGGCGACTTCTCGCGCTCGTTCTGCGTACAAGCCGGACCATTCATTGGCTACGGCGGCTTCTATTTCGCGTTGCTCGACGGGCAGACGTCGACCAGGGTGCCGCAGATTACGAATGGCGCCTTCAATCCGGTCATCGAATTCGGCCTGGCACTCTCGGTCGGACTTGGACGCACGTTCGACAAGGGGCCGCTCAAGGCCGAGGCGACACTGACGTTCGAAGCGATCCTGGAAGGCGCGCTGGCATGGTTCCAGCCGACAGACCGCTCCCAGCCCACGGAGCTTTTCTACTCTATCGACGGCACGGCCGCGCTCGTCGGCAAGCTGTACGGCAGCATCGACCTGGAGATCATCAAGGTCGAGGTCAGCATCCTGGCGTTGGCGCGGCTCACGCTGATCGCCGAGGCATACGAGGCCATCGACCTGAGGTTTACGGTTGAGGTCCAGGTCGAGGCCAACCTCACGATCGTCTTCTTCACCGTGCATTTCTCGTTCTCGATGAGGCTCGATCTCTCGACGACGATTGGCAGCGGCTCGTCACCGCCATGGATCGCCGCGAGCAGAGATGCGCACCAGCACGCGCTGTTCGCCGCGTCCAGGAACGGCCACCAGTCTTTGCTGCGGCAACAACGCACGCGCCACCTCCCTCGCCGGCTCGGCACGGCGCGGCTTCTGTCCCTGGATCAGAACGGATCGTTCGCATCGAACGGCATCGACTGGACGCCGGTCGCGGTCTTCCCCAACAGCGCGATTCGTCCCATCCGCGTGCGTTCGGGTCCAGCGCTGACCGTCGCCCAGGCCAACGGTCAGCCCTCGATGCAGCGCATCGTCGCCGCGTTTTTCGTCGACAACGGGATCCATGCGAGCGCGACCAGCGCGCGGCAGCTGCTGCGGGTGGCCGCGCGCGACTCGTCGTTCGACCAGCTGGCTGCCGGCGTGCTGCGCTGGAGCTTTGCCGCGGCAGGCGTTACCGGTCTGACAGGTCCGGCCTCGCCCGGTGGTCCCAACACACCGCGCGTCACTGCGCTCGCCGTCGAGCAGTTGCTGGAGTACCTCGCCACGGAAACCAATCGCGAAGCGGCGTTCGCGTATGACAACGTGGCCGGACCGAGCGGCTTCCTCGCCCGCAACTACGTGGCTGGTTTCGAACCGGCGAGAAATGGCCCGACGGGTCAGCCGGGAACCGTGTTCCCCATTCCCGCGCAGTTTGTCATTACCCCGTCCGCGGGTCGGCCGGTGCAGCTGTGGAACACGGCTCGCGTCGGCGCGACGTACCGCCAGTCGTTCGAAACTTACTATGACCAGCTGCGTGTCAAAGCCACCGACGCTTCCCAGGCCGCGACGAGCACCGCAAACCGGCAATTGCGCGCGGCTCGCGGCTTTACGCACGCCGCGTCGCTGCCGTCCGTGGGCGCCGATGGCACGACACCGCTGAGCGCGGTCGTATTCGGCGACTACTTCGCGATCCTGGCCAGGGCCGCGCTCCAGAGCGTCGACGACTTGCTCAAGGCGTATCCGCACGTCGCGACCCGGACGGACTCGCTCGCGTCGCTCGCGCACGACTTTGGCGGACAGGATGTAATCACACTGCATGCCGGCCGTGGCGACACGCTTGCCTCAGTCGCAGCGTCACTGGGCATCGCGCCACAGGTTGTGGAGCGTGCAAATCCCCGCCCCGATGGCCCCACCTCGCTGGCTGCGTTCGCGCGCCTGCACGAGCCGCTGAGCGCCGGCGCACAGATCCAGGTTCCAGCCGGGCCAACGGTCGGGACGATCGCGACAGCGAACCAGGATTATCCGCTCGCGGCGGGCATCAACCTGACGATCCCCAACGTGCTCGCGCAGGTTGCGGCCGGCGAGACCATCCGCACGCTCGCACAGACCTTCGGTTTCACGGGCCCCACGGGCGGTGCGCCGAACGGTCCAGCCGCGCTGTTCAGTGGCCCGGTCGGTTCCCGGAACGCGGCGAGCGCCGGAGTGCTGCGCTCGGGCGCCACGTTGGGTATCCCGCGGATCGTCTACCCCGTGCAGCCAGACGACGTTACGGCGCCCACTGATCCGCTCAATCGAGTTGGGGCGATGTACTACGTGCGCGGCGGCGGACCGCTCGGCGCGACTGCCTCGCAGCTGGTGCCGTGGTACATGCAGCAGATCGCCGCGACCGGCGCCACGGGTCCGAGCGGAAACGCCGCGTACGTCGTCCCGATTGCTTCGCTCGTCGACGGACTACCCCACAAGACTGGATCCACCACATTCACGCCACGCGACGCGAACGACACGATTGAGCACGTGGCGCAATACTTCACGCTCATCGAGCTGGCGGAGGTCCGTCCGCGCGCCTATAGCGACTTTGTCGCGGGTATCACGTGGCAGGGCCCCCTGCAACCTGGCACGCAGCTGACCATTCCAGCTCCTTTGCCTTACGGCGTGGGTGCGGGCGACTCGCTGTCAAGTCTGGCTGCGCGGTTCTCCGCGGGCGTCAACGGCGTGATGACCGTTCCGGCGCTCGTGGACCGCAACGTCAACGACGACGTTCTGCGGCCGCTGGCAGTGGTCGAAGTTCCGCCGTTTGCGACGACGATTCAGCCAGCCGACACGCTGGCGACGATCGCGCGGCGGTACGACCTCACCGTCGAGGACCTGGCCGATGGCATCGCCACGGTGCCGGGCATCTTCGTGGGTCCGACGGGCGCGACGATGACCATCCCCGATCTCGCATCGCGCGACGTCGACGACCTGCTCGAGGACATGACGTCGCTGGGGAAGCTCAATCAACTGGCTTCGACCGTGTCGCGCTTCCTGCTCAACGGGATGCGGGTCGCGCCGGTGACCGGGGGGAATGAGCCCTGGCAGCCGAGCGCGGGTCTGTACGACGTCGTCGGACAACAGTTCGCTCCGGCGCCGGGTGCGTCGTTCGCGTTGAATTTCGCTGCAGGCCAGGCCGCGCCCTGGATCAGGTTCTACAACAGCCCCAGCGGGCCGAGCGGGCCGACCTCGAGTGCGATCGACGTTCCGCTGAGCGCGGCCTTCCTGAACGAAAACGCGCCAAGCACCAACTTCGTACCCCAGATCACGTACGGTCCAACGGGCATGACCGCCTACGCCGACGTGGCGGTGCGATACGCCACACCGAATGCGGCGCACTGGCAGTCGGCAACTGGCCCGACCTTCCCGGGTCCAACGGCGCATGCTCCGGTCACGCGCCAGCCATCCCTCTGGTTTTTCTCGCCGTCGCTCTTGCAGGTCACGTCGAGTGTCCACGGAGCGACCGGCTCCACCGGCCCGTTCGAGCTGGTCACCGCGCCCAGGACCAGCGCGCCATCGGCCACTTCGCGAAGCACGGAGATCGGGCAGTACGCGTTCGGCACGGCAGTCGAGCTGCGGATCCAACGCGTACTGGGTGAGGACGGAGCGCCCATCCCGCACCGCTACCTGCTGATCGGCGCCGACGAAACCGGACGGGAGCTGTTGCTCGCCGCGTGGCAGTTCGCCGCCACACGTCCCGATGCCCGGGACCGGATCTACCTCTTGTACCCACCGTCCGGTGGAACCAACTCGAGCGGGTTCGCCTCCGACGCGCTCGGCGAGGATGTGTTCGTATTGCGCACCAATCTTTCGACGGTGACACATCCGAATCGGGCGCTGTTCAGGGCGTCGCTGGGCGCGAACGAAGACCGCTATCAGGCCTCGATACGCCAGCCCGCTGCCTTCATGCAGTGCGTGTGGGAAGCCAGCGTGACCGGCAGCGGCGGATTCTACCTGGAGTACGTCAACCGCGACGGCAATGGTTTCCCAGACGCGCTGTTCGCGGATGGGCCCGAGGCGCGCATCCGGCTGGTGTATCTGAGCGCTGAGCAAGGCACCGGCAGCGCACCGAACCGCAACCTGTTTGCCTATAACAACTGTGCGGTCGTCGGCGACAACGTCGACGCGGCGTCCACGTCGCTGTTCGTGCAGCGCATGGGCAACGACGTTCCGACGCGTCGCGTCAGCGCCATCCCGGCTGGAATGGTCGGCTTCGAGCTTGCGCGGGTGAACCCCAACTCGGAAACGAATCCCGTCGCGCGCACCGGCTCGCTGTACCACGTGCTGTCGTATCGCGTGGACGACAACCAGTTCTTCCGTCAGAGCAACGTCAGCGCGCCCATCGGTCCCGCCACGGCCACGGGCGCCACCGGCGAGTGGCGCTACCACGCAATTGTGCCAGTCGCCCAGTTTGGCGTCGTCAACGATGCACCTGCCACACCAGGTGGACTGCCGCCGGCGGCGCAGAATCCGTACGCGGGCATCACCGCCCCGACGGGTCCAGGCGGATTCCCAAGGTTGAGCTCGACGCAGTTGAACCTCGCGTTCCACGACGTATTCGGCAACGCGCTCGGTGCATCCGGCTCGGTCGGTCCCGTGGCAGTCCCGTTCGGCTATATCGACGATCTCGTCAGCGTCGCGGCGTGGCCGGGCGCGGGCTCCGCGTATCGTTTCGCGCCGACGGGTCCGACCGGTATCGCCCTGGAGGTCGAGCTTTCGCTCGACACGGCGCGCTCGATTGCTTCGCCGTCACTTCCGTTCGCGACTGCTGCGGCGTCAGCGGCTGCCGACGCCGCGAGGTACGCGAGCATCTTCTATCAAGTGCAACAGCGCGATCTCGCGTTCGCGCTCGAGTCGAATCTCGGCAGCCCGTCGCTGCAGGGCCCGGCGCTGAAGGGACCGCTCTCGGCCTTCGTCACCAAAGCGAAGGTGTTCGTCGACGCCGCGGCCTCGCTGGTTGGCGTCACCGGCCAGGCGGCCGCCGGGGCGACGTTTGGAGGCTACGCGTCGACCTACGCCGTGACGCCAGGTGCGCTTGCGGAAGCGAACTCCGCCGCCGAGCTGACGGCGGTCTTTGCCGCGCAGGGCACGAGACCGCTCGAGGTCGTGCAGCCGGCCATTGTCGCCGCGCCGCCGGGCCACACGCTGGTTTCGCTTGCGGACGCCGCCGGTGCGAATTTCACAGTCAACCAGATCGCGGCAAACAACGCCACGGCGCCCTTGCGCGCTGGAGTCACGCTGGTCGGCATCGTGCCGCTCGACGTCGCGGTCGAGCCTACACTGGCGGCCGCCGCGGCGGCATCGGATTCGGCGATTTACTTCGCGTACGTCGATGCGACTGGCGTCCAACGCGAGACGGGGCTCGTCATGGACAACTGGACCGTGGCGGGCCTGATCGCCACGGGCGTGACCGTGACCGTCGGCGCGATCAGCAGAACCACGTCATCACCGACCTCGCTGGCTGATTTCTTTGCTCAGTTCCAGGGGCAGGGCAGCCCTGTCGGACGCGGAGCGTTCGCGCAAGCGGCCGCGACGGTCCCGGGTCTGGTTGCGCCGACCATCAAGTCACTCGTGTCGACCACGTACGTCGTCCCACCGCCGATCGTGCGGGCGCCTTATCAGCCGAAGCCCTCCACGCTGGCGGGCCTGGTATCGCTCGGTCTTGGCACACTCGACGAGCTCGCCACGGCGAACCAGACGATCGCGGACCTCTTCGTCGCTGGAACGCCGATTTTGATTGGCACTGAGAGCGTGTCAATCCCGCCGCACGTGGACACGCTGGCCGACTTCGCGCATCACGCCAGGGTTTCGCTCGCGCAGTTTGGCACCGTCAACGCGACGCGGCCGCTCGTCGCGAGCGCAAAACTTGGAGTTCCGAATCTCACGGCGTTACCCGCCAACGGCACGGGTTGGGCGGGGTACACGCCCGCGGCCAGCGATTCCTTGCAGACGATCGCCGCGCGTTTCACCGCACCGGTGCAGAACGACCTCGTGGCCGGGCTGAACCGCTATCTGAGGGGCATTCTCACACCCGGCACGATCACCATCGGGCAGCGTCCGTATTCGATAACGGCGGACGATTCGCTGGACACGTTGTTCGCCCGGGTTGGCGGCGCCTTCTCCACTTTTGTGACCGCGATCGCGCAATCACGGGGGCTGTTCGCGACGAATGCGGCGGTCATCGTTCCAGGACCGCCATCGCGCTCGCCGGCGAGCGCCTCGGCGACCGCCGACACGTTCGGGATCCAGGGCGGCGTGCTGGCGCTGTTCGAAGCCAACCGCTCCTTGCGTGGCTTCCTCCGCCCGCAACCGGCGCTCCAACTGGCGTTTCCGACCGGTCCAGGGACGCCGCCGGTCAACGTCACGATCTCGGTCGGGGCGAACGACACGCTGGATACGCTGGTCCGTCGACTCGGAGACGAGCAACAGCTCCAGGTGGACCTGGATCTCCTGAGCCAGGTTGCGGCTACGAGTCCCGGTCTGATCACCGGAAGTCCGTTCCTGCTGCCGCCGAATCCGACGCTGCTCGAGTGCACCCTTGCACCGATCATCCCGCCGCCGGGCGGATCGCCAACGCAGTTCCCGATCACCACCACCATATCGATGACCCGCGCGCCGGAGCTGATCGCCCCGGACTTCGTCAATCGCGACTCGGCGGTGCAGAGCGTGTCGTCGTCGGTGAGCGCGGCGGCCTTTGCTCGAGGCGCGACCGGACCTGCCGCGGCCGGCACGCTGCGCACGTTCGCAACGCAGTTCGAAAAAGCCTTCGCCGCGTACCGGCTCAAGTGCGCGGTCGGTGAAAGCGCGTCGGGCAGTGGCACGGATCGAGCCGCGCTTTTCGCGATGAATTTCGGTCCGAGCGGCATCGCCGATCTGACGATTGCTGCCGACCGACCGGCTTTCTACGGCTTGCCGCCGGTGTCGACGTCGCTCATCTCCGGGACCTACCCCGTCGTACCGTACGGCGCGAGCGGAGCATCGGGGCCGCTGGGTCCGACGGCGATCCAGCATTTCGAGGGCGCCGACCCGCAAACATGGCTGCGCACGTTCCTGGCCGCGACCGACCTCGTGCTCTCGGGGGCGTACGCGGTCCCGGCGTACCTCACGCCGGGTCCGACGGGCGTCGTCGGACAGAGCTATGACACCATCGTGGCGGCGAAGGCGTCGATCGCCAGCAAGCTGAGTTCCGCGATCGAGCCAATCCTGGACGGCACCTACCTCGGCGCGTCCGGCCAGGCTCGCGACGCGCTGTACCAGCAGATGCTGCAGCAACTGGAGTCGGCGTACCAGACGACGGCGGTCGTGCAATACCCGGTCTCGGTCAACGCCGCGGTCTCCCCGAATGGCGCAACCTGGCCACGCCTGTTTGGTCCGGTCGTCAACCCACCCTATCAATTGCCGAACGGCACGCCGGGGCCGGTTGGACTGAACGCATTTGCCACCGGGCTGAGCATCGACCCGTCGTACCTGGCACTCGTCGTCGGCGGCCAACGCGGGCTGCTCGAACCAGGCTCGACGCTGACCTACGCTCAGAAGACACACACCATCGTCGCGGGCGACACGCTCGCCAGCGTCGCTGGCGCGCTCGGGGTGACCTTCCCTGGACCCACCGGACGCGACGGCGCCTGGTGGACGAACACGTGGGTGCCGTTCGTCGAGAGCCCGTCGGGCATCGGTGCCCAACCCTCGATGCTGTCGACGACACCGCTGCCAGTCACGCGCATCGTGCGCAACGTGACTGCTGGCGAGCCCTTCGCCGCACCCGCGGCGTTTTTCGGCGATCCCATCGCGTTCGGCCGAGCAAACCAGAATGTCGGAGCGCTGCTCGTTCCCAACCAGGTGATCGTGTTGGGATCCGGTCGGCGCTATACCACCACCGGTTCACCAAACGAGACGATTGCGCGCATTGCCGCAACAGTCGGAGCCACGATCGACGACGTGATCGCGGCGCTCGAATCGCAGGTACCGCCGATACTGCTGCGCGCGCAGACGTTGCGCGGGGCGGTGTTGACGACGGACTTCACGCTCTCGAGCGCCAAGATCGCGCTGACTTCGGCTGGTCAGGCATACCTGACATTCCTGCTGTCGGTCGCCGACGAGCACGCGGCGCGAACTCAATTTCTCAGCACGCGCTTCGCGCCGACCGATCTGGAATACGACATCAGCGCGGTACCGGGCGCGGGCAACTACGAGTCGTCGAAGTGGCTGCGGCTGGTCATCCCGCCGGGAGACGACTTCCTGCCCGGCACGCGCATGCCGCAAACTCAGGTCCCCATCCCGCTGCGGGTGTACCCGCCACCTCCGATCCTCACGGCGAACGCGGGGACCGCGGACGTCGCGTCGGCCACGACGATCCCCGACGCAAAGCTGTGGACCTACTCGTTCGACGTGCTGCGGGCGGACGCTCCCCAGGACGAGGATCACCTCGCGGTGAGTCTGTACCGGAGCACCCGGCACCAGGCCGTCAACCGATTCGGCGCTCTGAGCCGCGGGTTGATCGCCGCCCTCGCGCAGTTCGGTGTCGCGTGGCCTCAGCTCAGCGACGATCTCGCGCAGTTGCCGGTCGCGCCCGGGCCCCGCACGGACGGAGCGGTCCAGGCCTTCGCGTTTTACGCGGACGCCATTGCCAGGGCGCTCGGACCCGCGGGCCCATTCCGAGGGGCGCAGCCAACCGCGGACACGGATCTCGCCGAACGGTACGAATTCCTCGCCACGCGCGCTCCGGGCGTGGAGCTCACGCGCCTGGCGCTCGTGTCGTCGGCGACCGGGCCCGGCGCATCGTTCCCGCCACCATGGCCGACCATCGCTCTCGTCGGTCCGACCGGGATCACCGCGCCACTCACGGGGCCGGTCGGCGCCTCCGGCGCAACGGCCGTGTACCAGTATCCACCGGGATATGCAGCCGACGAACGACTCACCCACCGCTACTGGTTCGAGCACCGCGACGTCGCACGCAACGAGCGCGCGGCCGGTGGTGCGTTCGTGACCCGGAACGCGGGGCTGATCTCCAGCGGCCCCCTCGGAGCGTCCGGCCCGACCGGCGCGTACCCGACCAATTCCAGCTTCGTGTATCAGACGCCGCTGGTGGAGTTCGTCGAACAGCTCATTCCATCGCTGAGCTGCGGCGCCGCAATCGACCTGAGCGCTGGAGTCCGCCAGCCGCTCCCGTTGCAGCAATACATCGTCGACATGCTCAACGCGGTAGTCAGCAATGCCGTCGCCGACAATCGGAGCGCGCACTGGATCGAGCTGGTGTGCTCCTACGCGTTCTCGACGTCTGGCACTGACGATGGCGTCTTCGCGACCATCCCACTCGGTTTGCGACCGACCCCCATTAACGGGCTACTGTCAAGCGAGTTCGGTCAATACGCGTCCGATCTCGCGAACGCCGTGACGCAGGCGCTGCCACCTGGCGCGCGCGGGGCCGCGGGCAAGCGCATCAGCTTCGCGCTGCGGCTGTTCACCAGCGTGCCTGACCCGACTGGCGACGGCACATCCCAGTTCACCCCGATCCTCAGCTTCGACAATTTGTTCATCCCAGCGCAGATGATCGCCGGTTGGCCGGCAAGCCTCGGGGCTGGGGCATCCATCCATCCTGGAGATCGCGCATGAGCAACGACCCCAGCGGACCTGGCTCCGATCCCGCGCTCGCGTGGCACTATCTCGTGGCCAACGCGATTACCGGTCCGACGGGACCTACTGGACCGAGCGGGCGCGGCCCGACGGGCCCGGCTGGACCGACCGGCCCGCAGGGCCCGACCGGACCGCGAGGTCCAACTGGACCAGGTGGCGCCACGGGTGAGCGAGGTCCATCTGGACCGGCCGGGCCGTCGGGCGGCCGGGGACCGTCAGGGCCGCCGGGGCCGGCTGGACCGCAGGGCCCCATCGGTCCATCTGGACCAGCCGGGCCGTCGGGGAGTCGGGGGCCGTCAGGACCGGCTGGACCGCAGGGCCCCATCGGTCCATCTGGACCAGCCGGCCCGTCGGGGAGTCGGGGGCCGTCAGGACCGGCGGGACCGCAGGGGTCCATCGGCCCGGCTGGTCCAACCGGCAGACAGGGCCCGACGGGACCGCAGGGTCCCACCGGACCAACCGCGTTCGACGCCGTCGGCATCGCACGCGCGATCGCCTTCGAGCTCAACAAGGGCGCGTACGTCAACGGTCAGCCGAATCCCGCCTGGGCGCTGATCCGCAGCATCGCCTACTACGTCTCGGGCCAGTCGCCGCTGTACTGGGCGCTGCAGCGGGCGAACTACCCCGCTCCGACAGGTCCTACCTCGTGGTTCGCGGAGGCCGAAGGCGCCGGCGGCAGGGAGGAATGACCTCACTTATCCTCGAGCGTCAGGGAGCGGGAGCAGGCGCAACCCTGCTTTACGCTCCTGCATCAAGCGCGCGGTTTGCCTTTTTGCTCTGGCATCCACCAGGATCGCCGCCGGACTGCGTCGACGTCTCGACGACGGCCGGCGCGTCTCCCGCCCACGTCGGTTACTACGTCTTTGGCCCGGGCCCGCAGGCCTGGACCCCGCCGCTCGAGTCCGCGCTGCGTGCCTCGCTCGGCGAAGCTCCAGCGTTGACGTCGTTTGCCTGGTTCAAAGTGACTCCCTCACCGCTGAAGACATCCGTGGTGGGGCGTATCGACGCGGTTGCCGGCCCGGACGGCAAGGACCCGGTGGTCAAAGCGGATGTCGTTTTCGCAGACCTGCTCGAGATCGGCCCCGGAGGGCCCATCTCCCTGTTGACCCCGGACGCGCGGGTCGGCTTCGGGTTCACGTACGGTCCGATGGCCGGCCTCGCGCCACCCGCGGGTGCGGCGATTTCGCTTTGGCTCGCCAACGACATCGTCGGCACGTTTCGCTTCGTCGGCCTCCTGCCCTTCGCCCCTGGCCTGGAGAACATCACCGACGTCTCCATCGACCCGCTCGCGATTACCGATCCATCCCGAACGTTCGTGAGCTTCTCAGGACAGAGCGTTCTTCTGCGCAATACCGGCGATCACTACGATCTCGAACCTCTCACGTGAACGGGACGGGGCAGACGATCTGCCTGTGCATGATTGTCAAGAACGAGTCGAAGGTGATCCAGCGCTGTCTGGCCTCCGTGCGCGGCCTGATCGACGCCTGGGCGATCGTGGATACCGGCGCTGTGGACGGCACCCAGACCCTCATTCGCGACGCACTGCGCGACCTGCCAGGCGAACTCCTCGAACG
>JAFAWJ010001196.1 GCA_019242065.1 Chloroflexota bacterium | reverse complement strand
CGAAGCGAACGGCGGCGGGGGGCGGCAGCCCCCTGACCGTTGCGTCAGCACCCAGCGGCACATGTGCCGCTGGGCACCAGGGCGCATGCGCCCTGGTGAGGAGTTCGCGCATGCGCGAACTCCCTCCGAAAAAAATGATTAAGAGCGTTGGAAGCCTTCGGCACCTGCCGGGTAGTGATGGTTACTACTCTCGCCGTTAATGAGCGCCGACAAACTCTCGGCCGCTAACTGATCGGTGATCAATACCTTGGGAATCCCCGTCCGCACCGCCCCGAGCAAGCTGATGGCTTTGCTCAGGCCGCCCGCCACCGCCACAACCCGCGGCACCCGCCGCAGCTCGTCGATCGAAATCGACAGCGTGCGCCGAGACACCTCGTGCTCCACAAAGTGCCCACCCGCGTCGAACATGTGCGCACACAAATCGCCCACGACGCCGTGCTGCTGCAGGTCGGCGCGCACCTCGTCCGGCAGCTGCCCCATCACCGACAGGTAGTCCACCCCCTGCACCGACGGCGCCGGCCCCACGCCGACCACCGCCACGTCCAGCTCCGACCAGCGCGAGGTCACCGGCCGAATGCTTCGGTCCCGCAACAGGGCATCCCGCGTATCGGCCCGATCAAACACCATCGGCGCCGGCAGCGACAGCGCCCGCGCCTGCAGCCCCTGCGCCGCATCGCGACACACCTGGTCGTTGTGCACGTGCAGGCCACCTTCCACCCAGTTGCCCTGCAGCGGCACCAGCGTCAGGTCGACACCCGGCATCGGCTCGAGCGCGTGCGCCAGCTGCGCGACGGTGTAGCCGCCCGAGAGCCCAATCAGCCCCTGCATCGGCAGCAGTCGCGGCAGCATGCGCGCGGCCATCAGCGCCGCGGCCCGACTGGCCACCGAGGCATCGCTGACGCGAGCCGGCGCCACGAAGACCGCCTGCAGTCCGAGCCGCTCGGCCAGCTCACGTTCGAACGGCGACTCGCCGACGCGCGAGGCGGCGACGTGGATCGTGACGATGCCCTGGCGGCGGGCCTCGGCCAGCAGGCGCGAGACCTTGGACACCGAAGCGCCGATGAGGTTGGCGATGTCAGCCTGGCCCTGCTGTTGGAGGTAGTACAGCTCGGCCACCCAGCGCAGGAGCTCGTACTGCTCGTCGGGCTGGGACGGGCGCGGCGGGGGTGGGCTGGGACGCGAGCGAGGGATCGGCACCGTACTGGACTTCTTAAAGGGTTAGTATGCTGATTGCCGACGACGACGGTCGCGACGCTTCTTGCTCGCAGCCGTGTGAAGAGTGTCCTGCCAGCACACGCGGGTGAGAACGACAACTCTGACCGGAGGTCGGGCCCACGTCCAAGCACGGGTGTGGTCGGGCCGGCGACGCGACGCCAGGCGGGCAGGCGATCGGCGCAAGCCGATCCTTGACACGCGGGCGGCGCATGCGGAAGGATATCCTCTGCAATAATTTGCTGCGAATTCTTGCAGCGGACCGATCGTGGAGGGTGCCATGTCCCGAATCCTGCTGGCCAGCGTACTGCTCGCACTCCCGCTCCTGGGCTGCCTGCCGGCGAGCGCCACCCCCGCCGCGGCCCAGTCCAATCCCAACGCCACCACCCTCGTCATCGACACCACCGCCGATCCCGAGTCGCTCGATCCCGCCCTCGTCGCCCAGCCCTCCGGGTTTTCGGTCATCAACTCTATCTTCGACAATCTGGTCGAACGTGACTACTCCGGCGCCCTGGTGCCCATGCTCGCCGAGTCGTGGTCCTACCCGGACCCGACCACCATCGAGTTCAAGCTGCGTCAGGGCGTCACCTTCCAGAACGGCGAGCCCTTCAACGCCGCCAGCGTCAAGTTCAGTATCGACCGCCTGCTCGATCCCGGTCTGAACTCGCCGCTCCGTGGCGGCTGGCCGCAGACCTTCCAGGGCGTCGAGATCGTCGACGACTCCACCGTCCGCTTCCACTTTTCGGCCCCCGAAGCCACCATCTTCGACACCCTGGCGCAGAGCGCGGCCATGGTCCCGCCGGCGTACTACTCGTCCAACTCAGAGGACTTCCTCGCCTCCCACCCCGTCGGCACCGGCCCGTACAAGTTCGTCGAGTCCGTCCGCGACGACCACACCACGCTGGCGGCCAACCCCAACTACTGGGGCACCGCCACCTACAAGGGCACGCCGCAGGTGCAAACCGTCGTCTTCCGCACAGTGCCCGACGCCTCGACGCGCGTGTCCGACCTGCTCAACGGCACCGCCGACATGATCTTCGACGTCGCGCCCGACGACATCGACACCGTCCGCGGTCGCGCCGGCGACGGGTTCCAGATCGTGACCGGCAACGCCGACAAGCTGCAGTTCGTGCAGTTCATGCCCAAGCAGGCCACGGACCCACTCGCCGACCGGCGCGTGCGCCAGGCGCTGAACATGGCGGTCGACGTCAACGCCATCGTCGCCAACCTGTTCAAGGGGCTCGGCCAGCGGCAGTCGAGTCCGATCATGCAGGGCGCCCTGGGCTACGACCCGAATGTCGCCCCGTACGACTACAACCCGACGTACGCCAAGCAACTGCTCGCCGCGGCGGGCTACCCCAACGGTTTTTCGGCCACGATGGACCTGGCCAATTCTGATAGTCCCGACGAAGCCCTGGCTGTCATCGGTCAGTTGCAACAGATAGGGGTCACCGTGCAGCCGCGCACATTCGACGTTGGCACGTTCAACACCAACTGGAGCCAGGACAAGTCCGGCGACATGCGCATGGCCCGCTGGGCCGGCTTGCAGGATCCGGCTGTGTTTCTGAACTTCACCACCGTGTGCGGCGGCTTGCTGGGCGACCAGTTCGCGTGCGACCAGGACGCCACCAACCTGGCCAAACAGGCGGCCTCGACGTTCGACCAGGACTCCCGCGCGGGCCTGTACTCGCAGATCGCCCAGCTGCTGCACGACGACCCGATGGGCATCTACCTGGCCAACGACCTGAGCGTCTACGGCGTCGGCCCGCGAGTCCAGAACTGGCCTGGCCCCACCGGCCGCGACTACCTCCTGCCCACGAACATCACTCTGCAATAACCGGGCAGATCGTGGGCACACACAATTTGTCCCCACATTGGGAAGAGATTCCTTTCGACAGCGACGATGCTGCCAATCCCAGAGGCCCCAGTCGCCGAGAGAAATTAGCTGCGCGGCCGTGTTGATGTACATCCTGAAGCGCCTGCTCCACGGGGTGTTCGTCCTCCTCGGCATCTCGATGATCGTCTTCGGACTGACCTGGCTCACCGGCGACCCCGCCTCGGTACTGTTGCCGCTCAACACGCCACCCGCCCAGGTCGCTCAGTTCCGCCACCAGATGGGCCTCGACCAGCCGCTGCCCGTCCAGTACCTCGAATTTCTATCCCGCGCTGTCCACGGCGACTTCGGCACCTCATTCCGTAACCGCACTGCCGCGCTGCCGCTGGTCCTCAGCCGCCTGCCCGTGACCCTGGCCTTGATGGGCGCCGCGCTCGTGTTCGCGCTCCTGGTCGCCGTACCCCTCGGCATCCTGGCCGCCCTGTTTCACCGGCGCACCCCGGACTTCATCGCCCGCTTCGTCGCGCTCCTGGGTCAGTCCGTCGCCGCGCCGTGGCTGGGCGTGATGCTGATCCTGTTGTTCGCCGTCGACCTGCGCTGGCTGCCGTCGTCGGGCGCGGCCACGCCGCAGAGCATCATCCTGCCCGCGATCGTGGCCGGCGCCTATTCGGCCGCCGGCCTCACCCGCCTGCTGCGCTCCAGCCTGCTCGAGGTCATGGCCAACGACTATGTCCGTACCGCGCACGCCAAAGGTCTGCCGACGCACCATGTGGTGCTGCGCCACGCGTTGAAAAACGCGGCGATCCCGGTCGTGGCGTTTCTGGGTATTCAGATCGCGTTTCTGTTCGGCAATACGGTGATTGCCGAGGCGATCTTCGCCTATCCGGGCATGAGCCGCCTGGCGATTGACGCGATCTCCGCGCGGGATACACCGGTCATCCAGGTCTTCGTCCTGCTCGCCGGAACCGTCGTCGTCCTGGTCAACCTGGCCGCCGACCTGATGTACGCCTGGCTCGACCCGCGTATCCGCCTCGCCTGAGCAGCTGGAGCGTTGACTATGGCCCGACCCGCCTGTTCACCTTGCCTGAGCCGGCAGACGTGGAGCTGACATGGTTCGAGCGGCGCCGCCGATTAGCCTGAGCCCAGGAGTGGTGGTCCCCCACGTTCGGCTGCGACTTGCCCAGGCTCAGCCCGAGCGCCGCGTCGCCTGGCGCGCGCCGCTGCGCCTCGATCCCGCCGCGACCTTCGCGCTGGTCGTGGTCACGCTGTTCAT
>JAFAWJ010001191.1 GCA_019242065.1 Chloroflexota bacterium | reverse complement strand
CCGCCAGATATTCAACGTGCCCGCTTTGATCTGCGCGGCCGCGCCCATGGCGGCTGCTGCCACGTCGGCGGGCACCATGTTCGCCGGCGGCGTGGCCTCCACCAGACCGTCTTTCACGTGGTAGTAGCGCTGAACCGGCTGCCAGGTGCCGTTCATAATCGACTTCACGCTGTTGACGTAGTGCGCGCTCCACACGAAGCGGTCCGACTGGACGACGGCCTGCGGCGCGTACGCTGACTGGTCGTAGTCGACGCCGATGGCGAATTTTCCGCGCGCCGCGGCCGCTCGCGCCAGCGCCGGTGAGTTGGTGGTACCGGTCAGCCCGTCCGCGTCCAGGTCCAGCAGCGACTCGGCGGCGGCTTTTTCCTGGAGTGGATCGAACCAGGTCCCGAGCCACAGCATGTGGAGCCTGGCTCCGGGATTGCTCGTCTGCACACCGGCGGCAAAGGCGTTCAGGTAACGCACCACTTCGGGGATCGGAACCGAGCCGACAAAGCCCAGCGTGTTGGTCCTGGTCAGCTTGCCGGCGAGCAGGCCCGAGACGTAGCGCGGCTCCTCCTGGGCCGCGTTGTACGTTGCCAGGTTCGGCGCGGTTTTGAAACCCGAGCAGTGGTCGAACCTGACCGACGGAAAGGCGCCGGCCGCCTGCAACATGGCGTCCATGAAGCCGTAGCTGGTGCCATAGATAATGTCGTAGCCCTTGCGGGCGTAGTCTTCGAACACCTGCTGCGCGTCGGGAGTTTCGGGGACGTTGTCGGTGTAGGCGGTTTCGACGTTGGTGCCGAGGGCCAGTTCGAGGGCTTTGCGGCCGTCGTCGTGGGCGTTGCTGCGACCGTGGTCGTCGACTGGGCTCGCGTAGACAAAGGCGGCGCGAATGACGTGGCGGCCGGCGGTGGCCGCTGGCGCCGTGGTCGGCGCCGCGGCGGGCGTCGGCGTGAGGACGGCGGGTGCGGGGCTACACGCGGCGAGCAGGCCGCCGCCCGCCATCAACAGAAACTGACGGCGGCCTGGTGGCATTACTCTCCCGCGAAGCGCTGGCAGTTGCCCATGGCGGACCAGACGTACGCCTGGACGTTCGCCTGCACCTGGCGAAAGTGATTGCGGTCGTGGTGCAGCCACTCGTGAATGAGATTCTCGACCGTCACGTAGCCGACCTTTTCGTGCGTCCCGCGCTCGAGATCTTCGGCCCTGAGCGCGCGCACCAGCCCGATCGAGTCGTCGCGCACGGCGTGGAACTCGGCCAGCAGGTCGCCCAGGTTGCGGTCGCAGTCCTTGCGCTCGCGCTCCACGGCTTCCTGGTCCCAGCCGAGGAGGTCCGGCCGGGATTCCGCAAGGATGGTGCGCACGCGGCCATTGAATCCGCGCCGCTCGGCCTCCAGGATGTGGCCGAGGCATTCTTTGGCGCACCACTCGCCAGGCGCCGGATGCCAGGCGACGACGTCGTCAGGCAGGGCGCCAAGCTCGGCGTCCACGCTGGCGCGCGTGGCCTGGAGGAGCGCCGCGACCTGGCTTGGGGTCAGCGCTTGCGTCACAACTGCTCGCCCCGCGGCGAGGGTGGCACCTCGAAGGCGTTGTTGACGCCGCAAATGAGCCCGAAGTGGCCCGCGATCGTGGTGAGCTCCACGAGCCAGCGGACGCCGTGGCGGCTCTTCAAGCGCTCGAAAATCGCGGCATCGACGCGATTGGCCGAGGCGAGCTGCTGCGCGTAGCTGACGATGTCTGCCTGGTCTTCCGTCAGACCGTTCGACTGGCGATTGCGGATCGACCTGATGGCTTCGTCGGAAACGCCCGCGCGCCGCGCGTTGGGCGCCTGCACGCTCCACACGAACAGGCAGTCTCGGGCGCGAGCGACGGCGAGTGCCGCCAGGACGAAGCCTTGCGCGTCCACCTGCGTTTGCGAGCGCAGGGCTTGTGACAGCTGATCGACCTGGTCGGCGACCGCTGGCGCGTGCAGCAGGATGCTGTAGGGTCCGGCAACCTGGCCCCGCGCCGCGGTGATCCGATCGTAAAGTGGGTACCACTCCGAGGCAAGCTGCGCTTTGTCGGTGATCTGTTCAACGCGAGCCATGCGCCGATTCTAAGAGTTCGGGTCTCGGGTAAGCTGAGCTGGGAGTGTCATCGATGCGACTGGTGCTTTTCACACAGAACGGGATGCCGCCGACTCCGGGTCTGCTCACGGAGCGGGGTGTCGTCGGACTGGAACGTCACGGGTTGTCACCCCAGGCAGAGATGGTCGCCCTGATCGACCGGTTCGCGGATGTGCGTGCGGACCTGGAGCGGCGCGCCGCCGCGGCGGAGGTGATTCCGACTGCCGAGGTCCAGTTGCTGCCGCCCCTGCCGCGACCGGGCAAGATCCTGTGCAGCACGGCCACATACGGCGGATCGCAGGCCGCCGAGCGTCCGCAACTGCTGCTGACGCTCAAAAGCGCCGAGTCGGTCATCGGGCCGGGCCAGACCGTCCAACTGCCACCGGTCGGCGACCAGTGGCAGTTTCAGCCGGAGGCCGAGCTCGGGCTGGTGATTCGTGGACCCGCGCGCACCATCTCCGCGGCTGACTGGCAGCGGGCGGTCTTTGGCTATACGTGCGTGATCGACGTCATGGCCAGCGGCGACCAGCAGTTCGGGCGTGATTTCTGGCTTGCCAAGTCCGACACGCTCGGGCCGCTGGGCCCGTGCATCGTGACTGCCGACGAGATTGCCGATCCTCAGCATCTGCGTGTGCGCTCGTGGGTCAACGGTCAACCCGCTCAGGACTACGCGATGGCCGACGCGGACTACACCGTCGCCGAGCAGATCGAGCTGGCGACGACGATCATGACCCTGCGCACCGGCGACGTGCTGGCGTGCGGCACCAGCCGCGCGGGACTGGGGCCGGTTGCGGACGGAGATGACGTCCAGGTCGAGATTGACGGGGTCGGCCGGCTGCAGGTCCGCGTGGCTGTCTTGTCGGAGGTGCGCGCATGAAACTGGTCATGTTCGAACGCAACGCTGTGATCTTGCCAGGTGCGCTGACGGATGCGGGTGTGGTGGATTTGAGCGCGATCGTGCCCGCGGGTGAGACACCCCAGGCGACGATGCAGTCCATCATCGACGGCTATGCCGAGCTGCGTCCGCGCCTCCAAGCGGCAATTGACAGCGGTCCGACGCTGGCTCTGGAGCAGGTGCGGCTCCGGCCCCCGCTTCCGCGTCCCAGCAAGATCATGTGCTGCATCGCCAATTACTGGGAGCATGCGCAGCGCGAGGCGCGGCCGTTGAATATGTTCCTCAAGAATCCCGACGCCGTGATTGGCGACGGCGATACGGTGCATCTGCCGAACTTCACCGTGCCGTGGATGTTCATGCACGAAGCGGAGTTGGGCGTCGTGCTGCGCGGGCCGGCGCGGGGCGTCAAGGCGAACGACTGGCGCTCGGCAGTCTTTGGCTATACCGGAATGATGGACATCACGGGTCGGGGTGAGGGACGCTCTACCTGGGGGCGGGGTACCTGGATTGGAAAGTCGTTCGAGACGTTCTGTCCGATTGGACCCTGCATTACCACCGCGGACGAGATTGAGGATCCGAATGACCTGTGGGTGCAGTTCTGGAATGACGGGCAGCTGCGCCACAACTACAACACCGACGACATGGAACACCGCGTGCCGGAGCTGGTGGAGTTTGCCTCACGCACGCTGACGGTGCGCTCCGGCGACCTGATCTGTTGCGGCACCAATCACGAGGGGCTGGGGCCGGTGCAGAACGGTGAAAAACTGGAGCTGCTGATTCACGGGATTGGCAAATTGACCGTGCAGGTGGAGGACCCGTTGCTGCGCACGTGGGAGCGCGGCATTTACATGGGCGCGGACTCGGTTAACCATGAGGCCGTGCGGAGGAACAAGCCCCAGGACGCGCACCTGTTGCGGGATTAGGTTGTCTTTTGGAGGGAGTTCGCGCATGCGCGAACTCCTCAAGGTGGCGCATGCGCCACCTTGCCCAGCGGTGCATGAACCGCTGGGTGCACTCGTATGGAGGGAGGCCGCTCATGAGCGGCCTCCGCAGGGTGGCGCATGCGCCACCCTGACCAGCGGCACATGTGCCGCTGGTGTGCTCCGCACGGATCAGGGGGCTGCCGCCCCCCGCCGCCGTTCGCTGCGCTCACTCCCGCGGCGTCCCCCTGCGTACGTGCTGGCCGCGGTTGGCGACATCGGATGGACCTCGCATCCTGTGTTTCGACTCATTGGGTGACAACATCCCAATGTCAACACCGTGGGTAAGAGTCAGTCTGAAGACGTGGGTTATCAACCTCTCCGTGAGTTGCGACTACCAAGCCGCCCGCGGACAGCACGTAACGCGGGGGGTCGCCGCGGGAGTGAGCGCAGCGAACGGCGGCGGGGGGCGCAGCCCCCTGATCCGTGCGGAGCACACCAGCGGCACATGTGCCGCTGGTCAGGGTGGCGCATGCGCCACCCTGCGGAGGCCGCTCATGAGCGGCCTCCCTCCATACGAGTGCA
>JAFAWJ010000501.1 GCA_019242065.1 Chloroflexota bacterium | reverse complement strand
AGCCATTCGGCGCGCCGAAGATAGACGCGAACGTCGCCAGGTGCATCTGCGTATCCTGCGCGGCGGCGATGCCGTAAAAGCCGTCCTGGGGACGCGTGAGGGCCTGGAGGACTCGCTTGAAGTCGTCGGCGTTTTTGGGAATGTAGTCCTTGCCAAGTGCGGCGTCCCAGGCTTCGACGTTCTTGACGAACATCTGGCCTGGCAGGTAGCGGTGGATTGGCACCAGGTACAGGTGGCCCTGGTACGTGCAGCCGGCGTTTTTCCAGGTCTGCGTCGGAATGGCGGCGAGATTGGGGTAGTCTTTGGCCGCGTCGCCGCCCAGATAGGGCGTCAGATCCGCCGCTTTGGATTGTAGGAACTGGGGGAGACCATTGGCGGCGCCGAGCGTGCTGGACGAGCCACCCGCGGAGTAGATGTACATCATGTCGGGCATGTCGCCAGCCATGACCGTGCCGAGCTTGGCGGGATAATCCGCCTGGGTCACGACGTCGAACTGGACGTCGGCGTTCATCGCCTTGTTGACCGCTTGCCAGGCCGGGTTCTGCGGCAGCGGGGTCGGCGGTGGAAACAGGGCGATCGACATAATGTTGACGGTGCTGCCGGTGCCGGGCGGATCGCCGGGCATGGCCGCGACCGGGTTGGTCGGAAACTTGTCGAAGCCGTCGTCGTAGCCGACGCCCGTGGTCGGATGGTCAGGCGTGGGACCGTTCGTGGTCGGCACGTAGGTCGGGTACAGCGCGCTGGCGCTTGCCGCGGTGCCGGTCGGACCGCTGGCCGGACGCGTTGCCGTTGGAGGCGGAACCGCCGGGGCGCACGCCGCCAGCAGCGAGATTGCCAGTGCGCCGCCGCCCAGTCGTAAGAACTGGCGCCGGTCGCCAGCGTAAGAGTTCCGCATCTGCTGCTCCACCTCCCAGGACGGGAGGTTACCGCTTGTCAGCCAGTCCGTCACCGATAAGACTGAGCCCGACGCCCAGCACGAGCAGGGCCAGACCGGGTAGGGCGGTGATCCACCACGCCTGCAGCATGTACTGGCGGCCGGCGGCGATCATCGCACCCCATTCGGGAGTTGGCGGTTGCGGTCCCAGACCGAGATAGCTCAGCGCGGAGCCAACCAGGATGGCCAGCACCATGCCAGTGAACACGTACACCAGGCCGGGGCCGATGGTGTTCGGCAGTACGTGACGGACCATGACGCGTGGCGTGGCGGCGCCGATCGTGCGGGCGGCCTGGATATACTCGAGGTTGCGGGTCGCCAGCGTTTCGCCGCGGGTAATACGCGCATACGGGATCCAGCCGACCAGTCCGAACGCGATGTACATGCTGAGCAACCCCGGTCCGAGGACGGCCATGATGGCCACCACCAGGACCAGGAACGGAAACGCCATCATCACGTCGAGGACGCGCATGAACAGGGTGTCGACGTAGCCGCCGAGATAGCCGGTGGTGATGCCCACGAAGGTGCCAAAAACAAATGGAAACACGACTGATACGGCAGCGATCTCAAGATCCAGGCGGGCGCCGTACAGGATGCGACTCCAGATGTCGCGTCCAAAGTTGTCGGTCCCGAGCAGATGATTGGGACTGAGCGGAGGCTTGAAGGCGTCGTCCAGTTGCTGTGCGATCGGATCGTATGTCGTCAGCAGCGGCGCGCCGATTGCCACGAGCACCACGACCGTCAAGACGATCAGACCGGCCAGGAGTGTCGGATTCAGTCCAATTTTCTGGAGGCGCATGCCGAAACTGAGGCGCGGCAGGGGCGCCGTGTTCGGCAGGGACGGGTTGAGGACGTTTTCACCCATACGTCACGCGCGGGTCCAGGAACGAATAGGACAGGTCGACCGCCAGATTGACGACGATGACCATCAGCGCAGTGACGACCGTAATGGCCTGTACCACCGGATAGTCGCGACTGGTGATGGAGGTGAACAGCAACTGGCCCAGCCCCGGTATGGCGAAGACCGTTTCGACGACCAGGGCGCCGCCGATCAGGAAGCCAAACTGCAGACCGAAGATGGTCACGGTCGTGAGCACGGCATTGCGGAGAACGTGGCGCAGCAGCACCATCCGTTCGAGCAGACCCTTGGCGCGCGCGGTGCGCACGTAATCCGAGCGACTGGTGGCAATCACCGAGCTGCGCAGGTTGCGGATGAGGACGGCGGCCAGGCCGAGGGCCAGCGTCAAGGCCGGGAGGAACAGATACCAGATGTGGTCGGTAAAGCTGGTACCAAAGCCAGCCACCGGGAACCAGTGCAGGCCAAGGGACAGCACCAGGATCAGCAAGATTCCGAGCCAGAACGCAGGCGTGGTCAGTGCGAACAAGAACACGACGCGAATGAGCTGGTCGGCGATGCCATCCTTACGAACCGCGGCCAGGAGGCCGAAGGTGAAGGTGAGGATGGCCGCCAGCAGCATGGCGTAGACAGTCAGGGCGAGGGTGATGGGGACGCGCGCGGCGATCATGTCGCGGACGGGCTGATGGAACTGCATGGAGGTGCCCATCTGCCCGCGCACGAGGCCTGAGACGAAGGTCCAGTACTGCTCGGGCAGGGGCTGATTGAGGCCGAGCTGCTCGCGGAGTTCGGCGATGTTCTGCTGGGTGCCCCGGTCGCCGAGCAAGGTCGCGGCGGGGTCACCCGGCAGGAAATGGACCATGCCGAAGATGATGACGGTGACGCCGAAGAGGACGAAGACCGTCAGGAACAAACGTCTGCGGATGTACGCCGCGCGTCCCATGGGAAATTAGCTGGAGAGTGTCACGGTCTCGAAACGGTAGTACGACAGGCCGTCGATCACAAACCCGTGCACCTTGTCCGTCCAGCCCGCCGTCGCGCCGAGATTGGCCATGAACACCAGCGGCGCGTCGTTCAGGTACTGCCGCTGAATCGCCACGTAGTCGGCCTGTCGCTGCGTCGGGTCCTGCTCCAGGTCGGCCTGGGTGATCTCATCGTTCAACTGCGGGTTGTCGTAGCGCGTCCAGTAGGCGAACGAGCCGGAGCTATCCCCGCCGCGCATCTCGTAGTTGACGATCTCGGTCGGATCGTTCATGTCGTTGGTCCAGGCGCTCAGCGTCGCGGTGTAGGTGCCGGCGGTTCTCGCGGCACGCCAGGTAGCCGCGTCCACCTGCTGGATGTCCACGTTGACGCCGATCTTGGACCACTCGTCCTTCAGGATGATGGCCGTGTTGATGCGGTCCTGGTTGTTGTTGGCCAGCAGCATCGGCAGATTGAACCCGTTCGGCACCGACGACGCGGCCATCAACTGCTGCGCCTTGGCCAGGTCGTACGGATAGCCAGGTGACTGTGTATCGACGTACGTGCCATTGGGAATCGGGGCATTCATCGGCTGCGCCTGTCCGAAGTACACACTCTTGATGATGGCGTCCTTGTCGGTGGCGTAGTTCAGCGCCTGGCGGACGTTGATGTCGTTCAGGGGCGGCATGGTGACGTTCAACATGCCAAACGTCGTCTGCTGAATCGGGAAGAGCTGGGCGTGCACACCCTGCGAATTGAGCGCGTCGACCTGACTGAACGGCACGAAGTCGACGATGTCATCTTCGCCACCCTGCAGCTTCAGCATACGGGTGTTGTCGTCGGGGATGTACTCCATGTCGACTTCGTCAATCGCGGGCGTGTCCTTCCAGTAGGACGGGTTGCGGTGCAGGACGACCGGATCACCCTTCTGCCAGCCGCTGGTGTAGTAGCCGCCGGTGCCCTTGGACACCCAGGCCTGCGAGTCGTCATAGCCGGGCTGGTCGGTGGCCGTGGCCATGTCCGCCTGCATGACCCACGCTGGGAACATCGCCAGCTCGGACAGGATTGGCGCATGCGGCTCATTGAGCTGGACGACGACCGTCATTGGGTCCGGTGCATCGACCTCTTTGATAGCCTTGTAGTTGTCTTTCCAGACACTGCGATTACCGCTGCGGGCCAGGTCGAGTGAGACCTTGACGTCGTTGGAGGTCAGCGGTGTGCCGTCTGAGAACATGACACCCGGCCGCAGGTGGAAGGTCCAGGTCAGCGCGTCGGCCGAGGTGTCCCACGAGGTGGCCAGCGCCGGCTCGACGTTGGCGCCGTCCTGGGTGACGCGCAGCAAGCCGTCGTACACGTTGGCCATGGTGAACAGCGCCGTGTTGTCGTCGATGAGCCAGGGGATGAAGACGCCGGGCTCGGCGTTGCGCGCCATACGCAGCACCGTTGGGGACTGAGCGGCGGCCGGCATCAGGCTGGACGCCCCGCAAGCGACGATGAGCAGGGCGGCGCCCAGTGCCCGGGCGGACCACTTCAAACGGTGTTCATTGCGTGCGGACATAGAACTCTCCCTTCAAAATGCGTTGGGGCGGCCTTGCGCCCCGTCGACGGCAATATTGCCGCCGTTGATCCACGTGGCCCACTCGGACAGCACGAAGACCACCACGTCGGCTCGCGTGCTCGGAACCGTTCCCAGCCACCACCTCCAAACATGATCGAACCCGGACGGGATGAAAAGTGACGGCGGCCACCCAGGCCGCCGTCCGACCGACAGATGCCGACGTCGACGTCTTCGGCCGCGAGCCGCAGCGCAATCGAGCGACCACTACCGCGGCTCCCGCCCGTCACCAGACCCACCTTGCCCGCGAGACCGAGTTCCAAAGCGAGCCCATGATACGGGGCCTAAAGTGCACGCGGTTCGTGCACTTTGCCCAAGCTACGGGAGATCGGCTTTGATACCGAGCACCTGGTGCACGATGACAGTGGCCAGCTTGAGGTTGACGAACGCGGTGACGGCCAGGATGAGCAGGCCGCCTGCCTCGAAGTAGATGATCGGCGGCCAGTGCAGCGTAAGGATGACCGCCAGCACGGCCGCGATCGCGCGATGCGTCCACAGCGCAAGCCTGGCGCGGTAGCTGGTCACCAGGCCGACGACGCCGAGCAGTCCGAGGAGGGCGAAGGCCACGATGCCCGTCCACTGCTCCTCAAAGGTGCGCGGAAACAGCAAGAAGTACACGCTGTGCGCCGCGGCCAGCGCGACCGCCATCCAGCCGACGAGGCGATGCTGGCGCCAGAACAGCAGGAAGATGGCCTGGACGACGCCGCTGGGCTGGAAGTGGTGCTGAGATGCCTGGTTGGACAGCAGTCGGGCCGTGATGAGCGAGATGCTGCACGTCAGCATGATCAGCGACCAGTCGATGGCGAGGTCTGTCGCGCTGTGGGCGTCGCCGGGATTGGCGAAGATCTGCGCCTGTTCAGGTGGTAGCTGCCAGACTGACCAGACGACGGCGAGGGCGAGCAGGCTGGCCGCCGCCACGCTCAGCCAGCCCAGCGGCCGGAGCGCGCGGACGAAGCGGGGGAACTGCGCAAAGGCCAGCAGGCCGCAGCCAAGCGTGCCGACGAGACACGCCAGGGCGACGAGCTCCAGCGGTGAGCGGCCGCGGGTGTCCATGGCCTGGACGCCCAGGACCACCGCGAGGGTGGTCCAGCCGCAGCCGAGGAGGATGCAGGCGAAGCCCAGGTTGGAGTCGCGGGCGGCGGAGCTCGCAGGCTGACGGATTGTTACGGACTTTGATCCTGCTGCTGACCTTGACCCTGATCCTGGTCTTCGTCACCACAGCCCGTGGCTCCAGCGCCGAGCTCCAGGGTGCCGATGTCGATGGTCTCACCTGGAGCCACCGGCACGTACATGCGCGTGGCGGTGTTGCCAGAATCGGTGGCCGAGATCGTGTACATCCCAGGCGCCGGAATCTGCGTCAGTTGAAACAGGCCATCTTCATTGGTCATGCCATCGGCATTGGTGCCGTTGGCCTGGACGCCGACCAGGCTCGCGGGTTGCTCGGCGCCATTCTGGCACGTGGTGACATTGCCGACCACCGTCCCAAACAGGTCAGACGCCGCGGTCGCCGGTACGCTGACGCCCGCCGGAGCGCCGCCCGCGACATTCGGCACCGACACAGCGGCGGATCCATTGCAGTTGGAGGGCACCACCCCCGGATTGGTGTTGATGGTGTTCAGAAACGGATTGGCCAGCGCGGGATGTGAATCACTGCCGCCCATCACGATCGGCAGACTGAGCTCCGTGGTTTTGTCACTCAAACTGGAGTGGGCGTAGGCCACCAGTTGTTGCTGGGTGCCGGGGTCCGCACTCGGCATGTCCACGGACACGGAGAAATCGTCCTGGCGCTGGCCACCGGAGGGCGCCACACTGCCCAGCGCGACGCCGTTCTGGTCTTTGGCGCCGAGATAAAACGCGACCTGATCGATGCCGCTGCCCTGCGGCGACTGGGGATCGATGGCGACACCGGAGATCATGTAGGAACCCGGCAAAACCAGGTCACCCGGCGAGGGATTGAACAGATCCAGCACGGGCATATCGCAGCGAGCGACCATGTCGGGATCGGTGCCCGACGGGGTGTTGGATGGAGCCGACTGGGCGAAGGCAAAGCCGGGTGTGAGCCCGAGAATTCCAGCCATCAGCACACTAACGATGGGTCGAGCGCGCATGGACGCAGCCAAACAACGCATGCATCCTCCTAGCAAGAGTCGATCGCCTTCTAAAGAGAGAAAAGCGACGGCGGCCGCCGTGTCCTCCCTTCCACACTGCGATACATGTGTTGGCAAAGTGTATCCAAGTTATTAAGGAATTGCACGTCTCGCGGGCCATCGGCGGCCTGCATTGAACTTGGATTACCCTTATATCGTGTTAATCGAGCGTTAACAGGTTGGCGAACGGCAGTACATAAGATTAATGGGTTTTGTGTAGCCGCCGGCGTCGCGGGGCGATTTCACAGACTTGACAATCCACGCCCTGGCCGGGAACCGTATACATCAGGGTCAGCCTGGTGGGGCCGGTCCGTCTTGGAGTGTGGAGGACGCACATCGTGTTCAAGCGTCTCGGAGTGATCTCGCTACTCGCCGCCTTGGTCTCGCTGGCGTTTGTCGGCCTGGCCCAGGCCCAGACGGTCATCAACATGGGCATGGTGGACTTCGCATTCCAGCCGTCCACGGTCGACGTGGCCTCGAATTCGGTCACCTTTGACGTCCGCAACGACGGACGCTTTCCGCACAACATCGCCATCGACGGTCGCCCGGGCTCGCTCTTCCCCAACGATCTGACTGCCGGCCAGTCCGCTTCGACCACGATCGACTTGCCGCCCGGCACGTACACCTTCTATTGCCCGGTACCTGGCCATCGCGAAGCCGGCATGGTCGGCACGCTGACGGTCGGCGCCGCGCAGGCTGGTCGCGCCGGCGGTCTGGACCCGGTCATGGTGCCCGCGGCCCTCGCCGTGCTGGGCATCGCCCTGCTGGGCAGCGGCTACCTGCGCCGACGGCGTGGGGTGGCCCAGGGTCTCTGAGAATCGACGCGGCTGGGACGCCATGCACGACAGGCGCGGCACAGGCCTCATGGTCCTGGGCGCCGCCCTGTTGCTGCTGAGCGTCTCGATCTTTGGCTACAGTCGCTTCGTGGAATGGCAGCACGGGGTGCAGACTCAGGTCGACGCCCCGCCGACCGAGGTCCTGGCGGGGCGGCTGCCAATTCCGACGCCGCGGCCATGACGTTGAAGTTGAGCTCCCGCCGCCAGCTACTACGCCATGGTGCGACGTTGGGCCT
>JAFAWJ010000888.1 GCA_019242065.1 Chloroflexota bacterium | reverse complement strand
GCGCACTGACTCAGGTCCAATTCCCAGTTGCCGTGCGACTCGAGTGACGGCGCCCACGCGCTCGCCACTCTCGGCGATCGCCTCGTGGACCATGCGCACCGCACGCTCGCGCATCTCGGCTGGGTAACGGCGCTGGAAGGGACGACTCGATGCTGCCATGAGCTCCTCGTCCTCAAAGGGTAGGAGTCTCCATCAAACCCAGGGCGACTCAGTGCCCAGCGTTAATTCCCCGCACGCACCGAGCCTTGCGGCTCGACTTTCCCGCCGGCCCCAATGCCAATTCCCCAGCGTCGCCAACCCTGGGCAAATATCAATACGTGAGCCTCAGCATCGGAAAATCGCGACCCACAACAAGCCAACGGCCTCGTGCCGCGTTCGGAGCGCCAGTGACGAGCAGCGTCGAAGGCCAACGCGAGACAGGAGACGCACGGGGTGCCGCCGTGCCACAAGCCCACTTATGCGCCGGCCGTTAGCTGCGATATGAAACCGGCACTCTGGCGGTTCGATAGACCGCCGCGGATCGAACTTGTGCGCTCCTCGACGCAGCGGTTCCGTTAGGACCAGGGTCGATCCTTGAACACGTGCCGTGCGCAAGCCGAAGCCACGCGCACCCGCACGTCGCGGGGACTGAAGGGTTTGCTGATGACGTCCACCACTCCTGCAATGCGCGTTGCGGCCAGGTCTTCTCGCGAGGTCCGGGTGGTGATCACGATAATCGACGTCGTCGCCTTCTTGCAGAACTCAAGACCGGTTCGCCATCCAAATAGTAAGGGATCCAAAATCAGGAGATCGGTCTGCCTCGACTGCAGTCGCGCGGTCAGTTCGGTCGGTGTGCTGACCAGCGTGATGTGGTAAGACTGACGTCGCACAGTGCGCGCGAGCAGCTGACACACATCCGCGTCGGCGTCCGCGATGACTATTCGGCATGGCCAGACTGGCTCACTTGGCACCATGGTTTGGCGTGCATCCTGAAGCATGCAGCTCGCAACTGGCTCGAGAAATGCACGCAAAGTTGCGGCGTATTCAGGTCTCACATGTACTGTGGCCGAGTTCGAGGAGGTATCAGCCGAGATGTTGGGCGATGTCCTCGACCTGCCCCTGGGGACGGGCTTCGAGCACGTTGTGGAGTGGGCGCGGCTGCTCCACCTCGTGCGTCCACGTGGTGGCGGTCGCTGGCAACTCGACCCGGTCGTCGCGCGCCTTCTCCAGGAGCCCGCCGCGCCCGTTGGGCGCACTAACCCCCTGAGAATGTCGAATGAGGACGCAAACGCTCACCTTGGGCACCTTGGGGCCGCGTCGTCGCCGATCAGCCATGTGCCACCTCGTGCGCCATGATCCGCTGATCGCACTCCTTGGCTTCGGCGCGCCCATCAGCGTCGAGCGGGTGGATGGCGCACCCAGATCATCCGTACGATGTTGACGAGGCACCTTCACCGACCTGCCACAGGCAAGACTCGAGCCCTTCGACCAGGCTCTCACAGCTTTCGCTGAAGCAGATGCGCACGGCCTCGACGTTCGAGTAGACCAGGACCAGGTGGAAAACCATACGGAAACGCCACGCCACCGAGCGTGATCTCCAGGTTGGCCATGTGGGTGAAGTCGGACTGGGCTGCTTCACTCGGTTCGTGCACCTGCGGGAACATGACTTCGCGCTCAGCGCCGTGTTGAGCGCGCCACGCTGCGATCTGGCGGTGCAGCGTGCGTAGCTGGGCCTCCCTCTACTGACCCGGACGCAGTTCCTGGAGCAGCCTGAACAGGGTCGTGCCTTGCAACCCCCGGATCGCGTTCGAGATGATTGTGCTCCCTTACCACGTCATGGCTGTTCCCGCCGACCCCGTCAGGCCACAATACGCACCGCGTCAGGTGGCCGAGTACGCCGTTATGCTGGTCCCGCGTGGCTGATACACGTGTCCGCCGTCCGCCGTCGGCGTCAGAAAATGCGGCGGGTTCGAGACTGGCGCCGCGGCAGCCTGGAATAGCACGCTCCCGTCAGTCGGGTTGAGCGCATACAGCGTCGTGCTCCCATCGTCCAGGGTCCAGATCGCGTCGCCCGCAATCGTCGGTGCCCCCGCATAGAACTGTGGCCCGTGCCAGATCACCGAAAAAGACTGTCCCTGCACCTGAATGGCTACCAATCCGTCGCGGCACGCCATGTAAACTATGTTGCCCGTGTGCGCCGAGCCACCGTACGCTCCGTTGCACACGTGCGACGTGGCTAACTGACCGTCAATCTGTCCCAAGTTGTCAGCCTGGAGTAGATACCCGTCGCCGGCTTTGCCAATCGAGAACACCAGGTTGTTGTCGAGCAGAACCGGTCCGACCGATCCCAGGTCCAGGTCGTCACGGTTCAGCTCCAGCCAGTTCTGCGGCGCGAAGTAGTCCTGTAGCTGCAGCCCTGGGGACAGGTGCAGCACGGCGTCGCCGAAGTCGAAGGTGCTGTTGGACGAGCCGTTGCCGGTGGCGGTCCAGATGTCGCCCGACGTGCTCATCGCCGGCGCGGCCCAGATCGCACCTTCACGCTGCGTTGGCACCTGGTACACGGCTGTCATAGAGCCGTCCTGTGCAGAGGCGGCCACCATGTACCCGTGGTACTGCCCGCAA
>JAFAWJ010000677.1 GCA_019242065.1 Chloroflexota bacterium | reverse complement strand
AGGCCGCCTGGGCCATGCTCCGCATCAGCTTCCGGGCGTCGACGCGCTCGACGACCTCGCCGGTGCGGCGGGCCAGCAGGTCGAACTCCTTGCCCTCCTCCACCGCGCGCATGAACTCATCGGACACGCGGACGGAGTTGTTGGCGTTCTGGTACTGGACGCTGACGATGTCCTGGCCGCCGAGGTCCATGTCGAACCCGGCGTCGCGGAGCACACGGATCTTCTCCTCTTCACGGGCCTTGGTCTGGATGAAGTCCGCTACGTCCGGGTGGTCGACGTCGAGGACGACCATCTTGGCCGCGCGCCGGGTGGCGCCGCCCGACTTGATCGTGCCCGCGGAGGCGTCGGCGCCGCGCATGAAGGAGACCGGGCCGCTGGCGGTGCCGCCGGAAGACAGCAGTTCCTTACTCGACCGGATCCTGGACAGGTTGACGCCTGAGCCGGACCCGCCCTTGAAGATCAGGCCCTCTTCCCGGTACCACTCCAGGATCGAGTCCATGGTGTCGTCGACAGCGAGGATGAAACACGCGGACACCTGCTGAGGGGACGCGGTGCCGACGTTGAACCAGACCGGGGAGTTGAAGCTGAAGACCTGGTGGACCAGGGCGTACTTGAGCTCGTGGTCGAAGATCTCGGCGTCCTCGTCGCTGGCGAAGTAGCCGTGATCCCGGCCCGCCTTGACGTACGTGCCGACGACCCGGTCGATGAGCTGCTTGAGGCTCCACTCGCGCTGCGACGTGCCGACCGCGCCGCGGAAGTACTTGGTGGTCACGATGTTGGCGGCGTTCACCGACCAGAAGTCGGGGAATTCGACGCCGTGCTGCTCGAAGTTGACCGAGCCGTCCCGCCAGTTCGTCATCACGACGTCACGGCGCTCCCAGGTCACCTGGTCATAGGGGTGCATGCCCGGGGTGGTGTGGATGCGCCGCATCTTGATCCGGTTCCGGCTGGCCTGGGCGGCCTTTGCCTTCCGGGTCGTCGCACCGCTCACCGTCTCCGTCATGTGGGGTCCCCCTTCTGGGATCCGTCCGGATCCCTGCCAGGCCTGTGGCCGTTTAGTACTGGTGGTGCTTGATACTGGTGGTGCGTCCTCAGGACGCCGGGTCCGCGTCGCTGGCACCAGCGTCGCGGTGGCCCTGGCGCAGGACGGAGATCTCGTCCTCGAAGTCGGCGAGCGACTCGAACCCTCGGTAGACCGAGGCGAACCTGAGATAGGCCACCTCGTCCAGATCCCGCAGCGGGCCCAGGATGGCCAGGCCCACCTCGTGCGAGGGGACTTCGCCCAGCCCCCGTGCCCTGATCGTCTCCTCCACCTGCTGGGCCAGGATCGCCAGCTTGTCCTCGTTGACGGGCCGTCCCTGGCAGGCGCGCTGCACGCCGCGGACGATCTTGTCCCGGGTGAACGGCTCGGTGACGCCGCTGCGCTTGGCCACCATCAGGATGACCGTCTCCTGGGTGGTGAACCGCCGCCCGCACTCCGGGCACGACCTCCGGCGGCGGATGGCCGTGCCGTCGTCGGCGGTCCGGCTGTCGATGACCCGGCTATCCGGGTTACGGCAGAAGGGGCAGTGCATGCGATTCACCTCCTGGACGCCGCACGCGCTCACCAATCAGTTTACCTGTGAACACAACTTGTGGAGAAAACACATCGATGTAAGTACTAGATGTTGTGGTTACCGTAGACCACTGGGCGGCTGGAGGCAAGCTGGCGCGAGAAGATGATCTTGAAAAACTGGCCGTTGCGCTGCTGCGTACGGCGCGGCGCGCGGCGCGCCGGCGTGTCGCGGCCCGCGCTCAGCCGCGGGGAACGCGTCGCGGTCGCGCGGTCAGCCGCGAGAGCACGTGCCGCCGCCCCCGGCGCTCAGCGGCGAGAGCACGTGCCGCCGCCCCGGCGCTCAGCCGCGGGGGACCAGGAGTTGCTGGCCGGCGAGCACGGTGGGGCCGGTCAGCGAGTTGAGGTCGACGATCTGCTGAACGACGGCACGGGTGTCCTGATCAGGATCCGCGCTCTCGGCCACGGACCACAAGGTCTGGCCGGGCTGCACGACCACCCGGACGAGGCCTGGCCGCGCCCCGCGCGGCGACGCGCCGTGGCTGGTGGCCTGCGCCACGCTGGCGGCCAGTAGCGAAATCACCGTCACGAGCAGCGCGGCGGCTACCGCGACGACGATCCGGCCGCGCCTGGTCAGCCGGAGCGACGGCATCGAGTCGGTCTTCCGGCGCCCCTGGATCACGTTGGAACCGCAGGTCAGCGTGTCTGCTGTGATCGCACTCATGACGACCTCCCCGATCAAACCTTCATTCGATGCGCGACTCGTTCGATCGTACACCCATTCGATCGTATTAACGTTCGATCGAACGGGGTATGTAGTCGTTGTACTTCTCGCGTCTGACAATTTGGCGACACGTCGAACAGATGTTTGGGATCTCGGACGA
>JAFAWJ010000511.1 GCA_019242065.1 Chloroflexota bacterium | reverse complement strand
GGCTGCAACCCGCGCGTCAGCCGCGGCGGGCGAAGATGCTCGGGCGGCGGCGGGGCGCGCGGGACAAGGGCCGAGCGGAGCGCCAGCCATCGCACAGGCGCCTTTTTACGTGGTCGTGGAGAAGATCCTCGAGGCCAGTGAGTCGTTGCGCGGGGATTGGGCGGTCAGCGGCACCACGGGGTATGACTTTCTCAATGTGCTGAATGGCGTCTTTGTGGCTCGCAACAACGAGCAGTTCTTCAGCACGATTTATTTCCGCTTTTTGCGCCAGGGCGCCAGCCGCTTCAGGGATCTCGCCAACTCGACCAAAAAGATGGTCATGCTCATCTCGCTGGCCAGCGAGGTCAATGAGCTGGGCTATTTGCTGCGGGATATCGCCAACAGCGACCGCCGCCACCGCGACTTCACACTCAACAGTTTGACCTTCGTCATCCGCGAGGTCATGGCCGCGCTGGGTATCTATCGCACCTATATCGACCCCGACACGGGTCGCGCTTCACCAGAAGACCAGGCCGCCATCGACCAGGCCGTCGGCGAAGCCAAACGCCGTAATCCGCGCACCGACCCGTCGATCTTCGACTTCGTCGGCGACACGCTCCTGCTGCGCGACGACTCGAATGGCGCATCCCGACAAGACCGCCTGCGCTTCATCGCCCGTTTCCAGCAGACCACCGGCCCGGTCATGGCCAAGGGCACCGAGGACACGGCCTTCTACCAGTTCAATCGGCTGGTCTCGCTGAACGAGGTCGGCGGCGACCCGGACACCTTTGGCCGCTCGCTGACGGCGTTTCATCGCCACAACGCCGAGTACGCCCACGACTGGCCGGCCTCGCTGCTGGCCAGCTCTACCCATGACACCAAGCGCAGCGAGGACGTGCGCGCGCGCATCAACGTCCTGTCGGAGCTGCCGCGCGAGTGGCGCGCCGCCCTGACGCGCTGGACGCGCCTGAACGGACGCAAGAAACCGACTATTCAAGGTCGCGTCGCTCCCGACCGCAACGAGGAATACCTGCTGTATCAGACGCTCCTCGGCGCCTGGCCAACCGGAGCGACCGGCGTGGACGAGGAGTTCGTGCGGCGCATCGGCGAGTTCATGCTCAAGGCCCTGAAAGAGGCCAAGGTGCATACCAGCTGGATCACGCCCAACACCGAGTACGAAGAGGCGGTGCTGCACTTCACGCGGACGATCCTGGACGCGCGTGAGAGCGGCGCGTTTCTCGACGACCTGGCTCAGCTGCAAAAGCGGGTCGCGTGGTTTGGCACCTTCAACTCGTTGTCGCAGACGGTGCTCAAGCTCGGGTCGCCGGGCGTGGCCGACGTCTACCAGGGCAACGAGCTGTGGGATTTTTCGCTGGTCGACCCGGACAATCGCCGGCCGGTTGACTTCTCGGCGCGGCGGAAGCTGCTGGGCTCGATGCTGGCCGCGTGTGATCGGGACCGGCTCGCCCTGGTGCGCGAGGTGCTGGAGCACACCGCGGACGGGCGGATCAAGCTGTACATCTCGCAGCGGCTGCTGTGTTTGCGGCGCGAGCGGCCGGGCTTGTTCGTGGGTGGCAGCTATACGCCGCTGCGCGGCAATCCGCACGTGGCGGCATTCGCACGCGCGGCGGAGGGGCAGACGCTCGTCATTGCCGCGCCGGTGCAGATTGCGACGTTGCTGCGCGGCAACCTCGCGCCACCCATCGGCGCTGATGTGTGGCGCGAGGACCTGCTTCCGGTGCCGGGCGAGGCCGGCCGCGGCTATGAGAACGTGTTGACGGGCCAGCGGGTGGGCGCCGTCGAAGGGCGGACGGGGCCAGCGCTCAAGCTGGCTGAGGTCTTCTCGGATTTTCCCGTAGCTGCCCTGCTCGCCGAATAACGGTTGGTGGCTAGTGAGTACTAGCGGCGCCGGCGGGGATGTAGAACTTGTCGACGTACTCGTGGACCATCCGTTGCGCGGAGAAGCGCGGCGCCATGGTCTGGATTGACTGTGAGACGTTGGCCAGCCAGCCGCGCGGAATGCCCGTGGCGTCGCGGTCGAAGAACGCGGGCAGAATCTCGAACTCGAGCAGGTCCATGAGCTGCTTCGCCTCGGCCAGATCGTGCGCATCGCCGACGAGCTGCTCGGGCAGGTCTTCGCCGAGAGCCCAGCCCATGCCGGGCGCGTAGGCTTCGTCCCACCAGCCGTCCAGCTCGCTGAGGTGCAGCGCACCGTTCAGGGTGGCCTTCATGCCGCTGGTGCCGCTGGCTTCCTGAGGCCGCCGCGGGGTGTTCATCCACACGTCACTGCCCTGGACCAGGAAGCGGGCGATCTCGACGTCGTAGTTGTCGAGGAAGACCAATCGGCCGCGGAAGCGTTCGTCGCGCGAAGCCTGGACAATGCGTTGGACCAGCAGTTTGCCCGGATCGTCGCGCGGATGGGCTTTGCCGGCAAAGACGATGACCAGCGGCCGCTGGCCGCCGTCCATGAGCCGGACGAGTCGTTCTGGATCGCTCAGGACCAGGCCGGCGCGCTTGTATGTCGCGAAACGCCGCGCAAAGCCGAGCACCA
>JAFAWJ010000434.1 GCA_019242065.1 Chloroflexota bacterium | reverse complement strand
TCGACGGGGTCTCGCCGCCTGGCACAAGCTCCGGACCTTCGTCCGGCGTTACAACAGGAATCGCGTAGCTATCCCGAATCCGCACGTTGGGGCTGGTTGGCGAGCCCGACCGCGGCATATGTCATCCACAGGCCATCCGATTCGTCCCATGGACTCTACCGGCGGACGTGTGGACTCTGCCGCTCAGAGGGTCTCCCTAGGCTTCCCGCAAATCAAGGGGTTGCAGAGTTATCCCATGGACTCTGCCGGCATATTTCAATGAAGAGTCCAATTAGACTTCCAAATAGCTTTGCGCGGCAGAGTCCACGACGACAGAACGTTGCCGGATAGGCGATAAATCGATTGCGCGAAGACGAGAGCCGGAGAGGCGGCCACCGTGGGAATGCTGCACAAGCTGGTGCTGGACGTGGGCCGGGAAGAGGCGCTGCGAAGAGTTGGCGCAGACCAGCGCAACCTCGTGCGCATCGCGGCAGACGTGCTCACTGACGAGAACGACGGCATCGGGGTCACATACAGCGGCTTCTGCCAGGCCGCGCTGCCGCACAAGCGGCTCGCCGCCGACGAGCCCTGGGTGCGGCGCTCCGACCAGGTCACGCTTATGGTGGAGCCGGGGCGGCTACTGCGGCCGGGCGCCGCCGAGCCGGACATGGTAGGTGTCCCCTATGGCTCGCGCGCGCGGCTCATCCTTCTCTACCTGCAAACCCGCGCGCTTCGTTCTGGGAGGCGGGAGGTCGAGCTGGGCCGCTCGATGCGCGAGTGGCTAAAACGCATGGGCATCTCCCACGGGGGGAAGTCCTATACCGAGGTACGCGACCAGGCTGCGCGCCTCAGCACCTGCAAGCTGACTTTCTACTACGCCGCGGCGAAGGGCCGCACCGGCTTCAGCAACGAGCGCATCGTCGACGACGGCATGATAATGCTGGACGACGAATCGGGGGACAGCCGGCAAGAGAGCCTATTCATCGAGACAGTGCGCCTCAGCGAGACCTTTTACGCCGCGCTCAGGAAGCACCCGGTGCCGATCTGGGAACCGGCCCTCCAACACATCCAGAACAACAGCATGGGGCTAGACCTGTACGTTTGGCTCGCCTACCGGCTGCACGTCCTCCAGCGACCGACGCCGGTGCGCTGGGCGGCGCTGCACGGCCAGTTCGGGAGCGGCTTCAAGGCGCTCCGACACTTCCGCCCCACCTTCCTGGCAAATCTTCGATTGGCCCTGGCGATTTACCCAGACGCACGTGTGGACGAGGACGAGCAGGGGGTGATTCTGCACCCCTCCCGACCGCCCATCGCGAAGCTTGCCTGACGCCAAGGCGAGCCCCTTGCCGCGTGTGGACTCTACCGCGCTTTCGCTGGCAGGGATGTCGGGAGATGACGGGAAGTCTCACGAAACAAGCTGGCGTTTTCACCCTTTCTGAAGCTTTCCCCCAGATGTGGACTCTACCGCGCCCTCCCTCAGCTTGGACGCAGCAAGTTCTTGTTCCATCCCCAAGCGCTGGTGTCGCCGCGCCCATGCCCGCCGCCGACTCGCAGCGGCTCCGCCCCGCCCGACGAGGGCGCGGAGGCCCTGTCCTTCGCGTTGCGCTACGAGGGCCGCCGGCGCGTCCACCACGCCGACGACGCGAGGGCGCGGATCACCATCACCGCCAACATCACCGCCAACCGCCTGGTCGAGCGCCTGGCGCGGTGACGCGAGAGCGCCTCCCAAAAGGGCGGCCGCACCAGGCCGCTCTCGTCTCCCTGCTCGCCCCCAAACCGCCAGCGCCTAGGCGCGTTCCCCCCACACGCCAGCGCCATGCGCGCGCTCGCACCAGCACCCACCGGGGATGGGGCGGCGGCTCGACGGCGCCGACACACAGGAGGACACCGTGGCCAGCGTTGACAACCCGAGCGACACGGGCGGCCGGCTCATTGCGGCCAGCAAGGTGAACGGCACCAACGTCTACAACACCGCTGGCGAGAAGCTCGGCAGCGTCTACGACGTGATGCTCGACAAGGCCTCCGGCCGGGCCGAGTACGCCATCCTCAGCTTCGTCGGTTTCCTCGGGGTCGGCGAGAAGTACCACCCGCTGCCCTGGGGCCAGCTGAAGTACGACACCGGCCGGGGCGGCTACGTGGTCGGCCTCGACCGGAGCCGGCTGGAGGGGGCGCCGGCCTACTCGGCCAGCGAGGTCGGCGTGTGGGACGACACGCGCGGGCGCAATGTCGACGCCTACTACGAGGGCCTGCTCGGCTGAGGGCTGGCTGCCTACTCCTCTAGAAGGGGGCCACTCCAACGCCCGTCCGACACGGTCGGCGGCTACGCCGGGAACCAGATCTCC
>JAFAWJ010000358.1 GCA_019242065.1 Chloroflexota bacterium | reverse complement strand
GAGCGTTCGGCGATTGCAGGCGTCCGCGAGGTAGCGTGCCGACCTTTTCGCGGGAGCGAAGGTACTGGCCGCCGTCGAGAGCTCATGTGAGATCTTCGCACGGACCTGGCCAAGCTGGGGCCCGCGCTAACGTCCACCACCGCGGTGGGTTCATATGCGCCGTCGGCGTTCGGTGAGTGGTGATGGCGCACGGGAGTCGAAACACCATCGGCGTTGAGACCTTGCTTGTCGATCCTGCTGTCCGGCGTGTACGGGTCAATGGGCTTCTCGTGCTTGCGCTGGAGCACGCAACTCCCACCCGAGCGCCTCGGACGGCAACAGCTTGTCGCACGGTACATCGATCTCTGCTACCCGTCCGACCAGTCCTTCCAGTTGATTGGCCGGGATACCGTCGCCTGGACTTTTCGCGGTGAGCATCTCGGCGCTGATGACGGTACCGGCCGGGATGTGCCGGGCCGCGACCACGCTCTTGCCCAGCCGGGCGCGCACCGGCACCTCGGCAGGCGCGAGATCCTTCTCTGGCGAGCCCATCGCCATCTCGATCTGGCGAATGTCGCGTACGAGCTTCTGCAGTCCAGTCGGTTCGAGTGATGCCGCATGATCGGGGCCGGACAGCGTGCGGTCCTTGGTGAAATGGCGCTCGACGACGCACGCGCCCAGCGTCGCCGCGGCTTCGGTCACCGAGATGCCGCGCTCGTGCCCGGAATAGCCGACCAGCACGCCGTAGCGGCGGCGGAACGTGTCCATGACGCGCAGGTTGATGTCGACGAACTCGCTGGGATAGGCGGACGTGCACTGCAGCAGGACGAGTTGATCGGTGTGCGCCAGGATGCGGTCAACCGCCTGATCGACTTCGTCCAACGTGCTCATGCCGGTCGAGACGATCATCGGGCGACCTTTGCGCGCGACGTATTCGAGCAAGTCAAGATCGGTCAGCACCGCCGACGGCATCTTGATCGCCGGCGTGTCGAGTGCCTCCAGCACGTCGGCGCTACCCCGGTCCCAGGCGCTGCCCATGAACTCGAGCCCGAGCCGTGTGGCCAGGTCGTGCAGCCGGTGCCACACCTCCTCCGCGAGCTCCAGCTTGTGTCGGTGCTCACCGTAGGTCGCGCCCAGCGAATTCGGGTTGACGTACGGACGTTCGAGCGCTTCGCGCGTGAGGAGCTCGTGGATCGTCCGTTTCTGAAATTTGACCGCGTCTGCCTGGCAGCGCGCCGCGATGTGCACGAGCTCCGCGGCCAATCGCGGATCGCCGTTGTGATTGACCCCGCCTTCGGCGATGACGAAGCACGGCTGCCCTTCGCCGACCAGGCGCTGTCCGATTTTGATCGTGCGCTGCGATCGCAAGCCTTCGCTCACCACGCGGTCCAACCTCCGTCGACGATGAGGTTCGCCCCAGTCATGTAGCTGGATGCATCCGATACAAGGAACAACAACGCGCCGCGGTACTCATCGTTGCGCGCCATGCGGCCCAGGGGTGATCGGTACACGAAGTTGCGTACAAACGCGTCGTCGTGGTTGTCGAAAACACCGTGCGGTGTGAGCGCATTGACGCGAATGTGCTTGCTGCCCCAGTAGGTTGCCAGATAGCGCGTCAAGCCTAACACGGCAGTTTTGGTGACCGCGTAACTGACGGGTGTGTTGAAGCCAGTCTCGGCGTATGGGCTGGTAACGCCGTCGTACAGGCGCTGATCGGGCGCCACGACGCCATACGTCGAAGAGATGTTGACGATCACGCCGCCCGGTGGGGTCTGAATCAGCATCTGCTGGCCAGCCGCTTGAGCACACAGCAGCATGCCAGTGAGGTTCGTTCGCAACGCCTGATCCCAGACCTCGAGCTTGTACGCCTCGAACGGCGCGAAATAGTCAGCTGGCTGGAGCCGCTCTGACCCGCCGCGGACGGTGAGCGCCGCATTGTTGATCAGAATGTCGAGTCGTCCAAAGGCTTCGACTACGGCAGCGACGGTCTGCCGCACGGATTCCTGGTTTGTTACATCGAGGCACAGCCCCAGCGCTCGCGGCGGGGACGGCTGGTGTTCGACGCCGTCGGCAGTGGATGCCGGATCGGCAGTGGCGCCGGTGGCGTTCAGTTCCGCCGCGAGCGCACGCGCGCGGTCAGCATCGAGGTCGCCGATGGCGACATGGGCGCCGGCCTGTACGAGCGCTTCGCAGTAGCGTTGCCCGAGGAGGCCCGCACCGCCGGTGATGAGCGCCACCCGACCGTCGAGTCTGAAGAGGTCGAGCGCTGAGCTCGTACCCGTCACTGGAAACTGCTCAACCATCCGCGCGTGATCTCGTCCTCATGCTGCAGGTCGATTGCGCGGCCGTGCGCCGCTGAGCGCAGCGCAGCCAATCCGAGCGCCAGCACCGCGGCACCCTGGCGTCCGTCCATGCGCGGTTGCGGCGTGGCGTCGCGCACTCGCTCGGCGAAAAAGCGCAGCTCATCCCTATACATCTGATTACGCGCGTAGGTGGGATCACCCTCTTCGACGTGCCACTGACGGGTATCGGCCGTGTACAGCTCCAGCCGATTCTGGTGGTAGTCCCACCGCAGCACACCAGTTTCGCCGACCAGCTCCAGTGTGCGGCGTGGTGTACGCCGAGCGTAGTCCACGTGGACCGAGGCGAGCGGGCCGCGTTCGAACTGCACCAGGATCTCGGCGACGTCTTCGGTATCGATGTGGAGCGAGCTCAGCTGCGCGGCCATCGCCGCTACCGATCCTGGCGGACCGAGCAGCCAGCACAGCGCGTCGAGCTCGTGGCTAAAGGTCAACACGGCGCCCCCGCCCAGATCGCGGCGACCGCTGTAACTGTGGCGATAGTCCTCCCACGGATGCCAGTCGGGCAAGTATTCGCCGACCTCGGCGCGCGCGCTGAGCACGCGACCGATGGCACACGCCTCGATCAGCGCCTTCACACGCACCAGTCCAGGATGAAAGCGCAGGTTGTAGGCGACCATGATGACGCTACCGCCTGTCTGCGCCGCTGCCAGGAGCTCGTGGACACCGTCCAGGGAGCTGCCGAGCGGCTTTTCCACGAGCACGTGCGCCCCAGCGTCGATCGCGGCGCGCGCCGTGGCAACGTGCAGACTGGTCGGGTTGGTGACCAGCACCACCTCAGGCTGTTCAAGCTCGAGCGCCTGATGCAGGTCGTCATACTCGGTCGCTTCGACCCCAAGCGGCTCGGGCTGAACCGCGTGGTGCTGACGGCAGATCGCGAGCGGCCCGAGGCTGAGGCTGGCCCAGTTGCGCGCGTGGCGGCGCCCGATCGACCCCAGACCGACGATCAGCGCTCGCACTGAGCCTGCCTCGAGGGCTGGCATGGTGGCGGACCGGCGGGTGTGGGCCGAAGCCGAGTCCGCCTGTTACTCGGAAGACCTCGGCCCACCCGCGCGGTACCCGTCCTGCGCCACGTTCGCGAGTCTACTCTGTGGTTGGAAAGGTGCGGTTACGCGCATCAGGATGCGGGGCGAGGCGTCACACCAGGCGTCTCGCCGACGGGCCAAAAGCGTCACGTGGCGAGCAAATGAGGCAAAAAGCGTCTCGTGGACGTCACAAAAGTATCTCGAGGCAGGAGATTGGCTGTGTCGGTCCGCAATGGTTGGGTCAGCTATGGTCGGCCCGCCGCGCCATCAGCAGCTCCGCGAGAGCCAGGTCCAGCGGAGTGTCGATATCGATCGACTCGTCCAGTTCGGTCACCAGCCCGGCGACACGCCGACCAATCATGACCTTTTGCTCGCGAATCACCGCGTGGCGGGTCACATCGACTACGCCGTTCTGCCAGTAGACATCCTGGAGTTCGGCGCGGGGCACGTCCGGGCCACGGCTGGCTCGAAACGGCGTTTGCAGAAATGGCTGGATCTCGGCGTTGTCCTGCAGGAGCCACATCTTGTGTGGATGCTGGCGCGCCAGACATATGGCTTTGACCGAGTCTGTCCCTGTTTGGAGGAGCAGCCCAATCGCATCGTCGACGTGACGAGCCGTGCGCAGGGGTGATGTGGGGCGCAGGTTCACGATCACCTCGGGCACCCAGTTGGCGTGCTCCTCGAGCCAATCGAGGGCGTGGACAAAGACGGGCCAATCCTCGGTCGTGTCCTGCGCCAACTCGCTAGGCCGCAGAAACGGCACCTCGGCGCCTGCTTCACGTGCGACTCGGGCGATTTCCGGGTCGTCAGTCGAGCACAGCACGCGTGAGACGAGCTTCGCCTGCCGACCCACATCGACCGCGTGAGCGACCAGGGGCCGTCCACCCAGTAACTGCAGATTCTTGCGCGGGACGCCTTTCGAGCCGCCGCGGGCGGGTACTACGGCCAGGACGCCGGGTGCAGGGTTCGCGTTCACACCGGCTGGCGATCTTACCTATCTGGCGTGCATCGCCGCCCCTGGGGTATTCGCATTTTTGTGACACTGCCGTGACGCTTTCGCGCCTTTTTCCTCGCCGCG
>JAFAWJ010000274.1 GCA_019242065.1 Chloroflexota bacterium | reverse complement strand
ACTCCTCGCGCAAGGCTGACTGCCACGCCTGGAAATCCGACGATACGGAGTGCGACAGGCCCTCCAGGAATTCACCGCGATACAGCTCGACGGCCGCCTCCAGGTCCACGAGTTCGGCGTTCTTCGCACACGCGCCCGCGCGCGCCTGAAACTGGACAATGTCCAGCGCGTAGGGGCGAGCGTGGTTGAAGCTGACCGATTGACGGGTCGCCAGCAGGTAGTCACCCACCTGCTGGCGAATGTCGACCAGGAGATTGCTCAGTAACTTGCGCGCCTGGTCGTCGGGCCCGTCGCCTCCGAGCAGCGCGGCCAGCACTTCGCGGGTCTGCGAGCGGCGGGCCAGCACGAGGTACGCGAGCAGGCTGATGGAGCCGAGCCGCTTGAAGGTCAACCGTTGCCCGTCGAGGCTGACCTCCGGCACTCCAAGCAGTTTCAGCTCGAGCATACCCAAGGCAAAGTGCTATGTCGCCTGATCAATTAGCTGTTGAGGATGCGTTGCTTCTGGACCTCGAACTCGGCGTCGGTCAGGATGCCCTGTGCCTTGAGCTCGCCAAGCTGCTGCAGTTGTGCGAGTTTGGCGCTCATGTCCTGCTCCTCGGGCTGCTGGACCACGGCGACAACCGGCGCCGGTGGCGGCGGCGGGGGCTCCTGGTACGCGGGTGCCTGCTGGTATTGAGGTGGCGCTTGCTGGTACTGGGGCGGCGCCTCCTGGTATTGCGGTGGCGCTTGCTGATACGCCTGCTGCTCGTACGCCTGCTGCTCTTGATCCGCCCACCGCCCCGCCTGCCGGCGCGACACCCGATTCGAGACCGCGGTGGCGGTACCCGCCACAACCGCGGTTCGCGCTACTCCGCGAAGGAGACCTGGCATGCTGTGTTGAAACCTCCCGTCAGTTTCACTTGTCGTATTCAGCGGTCGCGTCTAGCGCCGCCAGAATGGCTTGCACCGGCAGGCGTCCGCTGGAGACCATCTGGCCACCACCGTGACGCATCGCGCGCCCCAGTGGCGCCGCCCACCGATTTTCGTAAATGAGCACGAACGCGGTGCTGTCCGGTTGGATGGCCTCCGCCGCGTCGTCGATGTCCTCTTGCGCCAGGAAATGGGCCGAGGCGCCTTCGAATACCGCCAGCTGCGGACCGAGTTCCGCCAGTCGCATGCGGCGCACGCTGCCGTCCTGGTCCTTGTGGATAAACGCGAGGTCCAGGACGCGAATAATTCCGCGATCCACGAGGTCGACAAAGAGCGGTAGGCCTTCGCCGGGGGTCGTGCGATGCGGAAACTCGACGACCAGGTAGTCGATGGGACCCAAGCCGTCCAGTTCGGCGTCGTCGGGCGCGGCACTCAGATGCGTAGTCGCCGGATTCGAGGTCATGCTATTCAATCCTCCTGACTTCAAGGCGCTCGTTGACTATGCAGCCGCTGGTTCTGGTGCGCGGCGGCGGCGAATCAGCTTTTCCACTTCCATCACCCACAACACGATCGACGCGAGCACCACACACGTGATCCACTGGTTGGTGCTCAGCGAGACCGTATCGAAGATGCGCTGAAACAATGCCAGCTCGCTGACGAGGATCGTGGCGACCAGCGCGAATAAACACATCTGGATGAGCTTGCCGTTGTCGAAGGTCGCCGCGCTGAAGACCGAGTCGATCGTGTCGTTACACCCGAGCGCAAGGAAAATACCTGCGAGAGAGAACGTGATGAAGCCCATGGTGCGCGCCGTCATCATGTCCGACACACTCTGGGTGTATTCGGTGATGCCCAGTGCGCATGCGGCGGTGACCAGTCCCAATGCAGCCATGCCAATCAGTGTTCGTGTTGGCAGGATGTGTGCATTCGCGCCTCGCGGCGGGCGCTGCATCAGGCCCGGTGAGGCGGCCCCCAGACCAATCCCGATCGCGAGAAATAGATCGACCGTGAAATTGATGTACAGCGTCTGCAGCGGCAGGAGCGGAATGCCGCCGACGATGTACAGCAGCGACGCTCCAAGAAACATCAAGATGAAGCCGAACAGGCGCGCCATCTGGTAACGGATGTACTTGACCAGGCTGTCGTACAACGCCCGACCAAGCTCCACCGCGCGCACGATGGTCGCAAAGTTGTCGTCGGTCAGAATCATGACCGCGGCTTCTTTGGACACATCGGTGCCAGTGATGCCCATGGCGACGCCGATGTCCGCCTTTTTGAGTGCTGGTGCGTCGTTGACGCCATCGCCCGTCATGGACGTGACGTGTCCGGCGCGCTTGAGCACGTCGATCAACCGGACCTTGTGCTCTGGTGTCACCCGAGCGATGACGCCGATGTCGTCGATCTGCCGACCCGCCTCGTCGTCACTCATCTCCGCGAACTCGGCACCAGTTATCGCTCTGCCACGGATTCCAAGCTGCGCGGCGATCGCCCCCGCCGTCACCGCGTGGTCGCCGGTGATCATCCGCACCTGGATGCCAGCCTCGTGCGCCTGGGCTATGGCGGCTTTGGCCTCGGGCCGCGGCGGATCGACAATGCCAACCAGCGCCAGCAGCGTGAGCTCGTCGACCAGCGACAGCAGATCGGCGGCCCGCGGGTCAAACGTCTCCACCGGAAAATCGCGCCGCGCCAGGGCCATGACGCGCAAGCCCTTCTCGCCGAGCTGCGTGTTGTAGGCCTGGTACCGGTCACGCACGGACTCGACGGGTTCGAGTTTGCCTTCGGCCGTCAACGCGTTGCTCGCGCGCGCCAGGAGTTGATCTGGTGCGCCTTTCACGAAGCAGCGGATGACGTCGTGGCCGTCCTCCGACATCTTGTGGAACGTGGCCATGAGCTTGTACGCGGCATCGAAAGGCACTTCGGCGAGTCGCGGAAATTCCTTGCGCGTCTCGACGGCGTCGATGCCACCCTTGGCGGCCAGCACCACCAGCGCCCCTTCCGTCGGGTCGCCGACCAGCCCGCCATCGCGTGCGACGGCGTCGGACGCCAGCGCCATTGGCAACAGATACGGCTCCAGGTCCACTTCGGCAAGTCCGCCGACATGCGTGATCTGACCGGTGGTGGAGTAGCCCTCACCCGAGACCGTCAGACGCTGGCCGACGAGTGACATTTCGACAGCCGTCATCTGGTTGAGCGTCAGGGTGCCGGTCTTGTCGGAGTTGATCGCGGACGTTGCGCCCAACGTCTCCACCGAGCGCAGTCGCTTGACGATGGCGTGCGCCGCCGCCAGGGTGGTGGTACCGGTGGCGAGCAGGTACGTGACGACCGCCGGCAGGCCAGTCGGAATCGCCGAAATCGCGAACGCGACCGCGGTGAGAAACAACACATTACGGTCTTCGCCGCGAGAGATACCGATGCCGATGGAGATCGCCAGGGCGACCATTGCAATGATGATGATCTGCTTGGTGAGCGCGTCGAGCTGCACGGTGAGCGGCGTCTTCTCGAGCTCGGTCGCGGCTAGCATGCCCGAGATGTGGCCGACCTCCGTCGACATGCCCGTGGCAATGACCACCAGTTCGGCCGTGCCGCGGGTGACATTGGTATTCATGTACGCCATGTCCACCCGGTCGCCGAGTGGCGTCTCCGCGCCAGGCACGGCATCGACTTGCTTGGGCACTGGCACGCTCTCGCCCGTCAGCGCCGATTCGTCGATTTCGAGCGTGGCCGCCTTCAACAACCGGCCGTCGGCGGGCACCCGGTCGCCAGCCTCCAGGAGCACGATGTCACCCGGGACAAGCTCCTCGGCGGGCAACTGGACCACGTCGCCGCCGCGACGGACGCGAGTCTTGACGATGAGCATCTTCTGCAACGCCGCGACGCTGGCCTCAGCCTTCCCCTCCTGGCGCATACCCATCATGGCGTTGAACAGGGTCAGACCCAGTAGCACGATGCCAGTCGCCCACTGACGCAGAGCGATGATCGTGATCAGGCCCGCGACCAGGAGCACGATCTGCATTGGATCCTGGTACTGGCGCAGGAACGTCTGAAAAGCCGACTCCTTCTTCGCCGCCGCGAACGCGTTCAGACCGTACTGCCGGGTCCGCTCCGCCACCTCTGCCGCGCTCAGCCCGGCTGCGCTGTCCACCTTCTGCGCAGCCAGTGCGTCGGCGATGTCCATCGTGTGCCACGCGGGCGCCGTCGGGCCTGGCGGTGGAGAGTCGGACGGTGGCCTGCTCAACGTGGTTGTCATGTGTTCTCCATTACCCTCGCTTCCGAACTGGCGTCAGTACACTTCTGGGACGACGTGCCGGCGCCACGCGGGCTCGACATATCCCCTGGACGGCTGGCGTTCCCCGAGCTTGATTTTGTCGCGCGGCGCGTCTTCGTAGGGAATCTTCGAGAGCAAATGAGTAATACAGTTGAGCCGCGCGCGCCGCGGATCGTCGGCGTTTACCACGTACCACGGTGCGATCTCGGTGTCGGTCGCGGCAAACATCGCGTCGCGAGCGCGCGAGTAGTCATACCAACGATAGTGTGACTCCAGGTCCATCCCGCTCAGTTTCCAGATCTTGCGACCGTCTTCGATGCGTTCCTGGAAGCGTTCCGTCTGGTGACCCTGGCTGACTTCGAACCAGTATTTGATCAGGATGATGCCGTTGGCCACGATCGACTGCTCGACGAGCGGACAGTTCTCGAGGAACGCGCGGTACTCCGCATCGCTGCAAAACCCCATCACGTGCTCGACTCCGGCGCGGTTGTACCAGCTACGGTCAAATAGCACGATCTCTCCCGCCGCCGGAAGATGGACCATGTAGCGCTGCATGAACATCTGGGTCTTCTCGCGTTCTGACGGCGACGGCAGCGCCACGATGCGGAAGACCCGCGGACTGACACGCTCCGTGATCGACTTGATGGCGCCGCCTTTGCCTGCGGCGTCGCGGCCCTCGAAGATCACCACCACGCGCAATCCGGCGTGGTGCGCCCAGAGTTGGAGTTTGACCAGCTCGACGTGGAGCGGCTTGAGCTTGCGCTCGTACTCCTTGCGCCGCATCGGCCCCGCAACATCAGCCTGGCCAGCGGCCTCCACGTCAGTCGCCGCGTCTTTTTTCCTATCTTTCTTCTTCGACTTGGGCATTTTCCCGCAGTCTTGCGCGTCCACGCGCCAGACGCACCACCCCGATGGGGTGATTTCACCACTCACCCCAATCGGGTGACGACGTTCCGCGCCTTTCGCGGTATCCATTGAAGCCGATGACTGACCTGGTCCTCGCGGTGTACGCCAGCGAGGAAACTGCCGACGATGTGCTGCCGCTGCTCCGTGCCGAGCAGGTCAAC
>JAFAWJ010000092.1 GCA_019242065.1 Chloroflexota bacterium | reverse complement strand
AACCAGTCGGCCGGCGGTGGCCGGCCCGCCACGGTCGACCAGGTCATCGACGAGGTCGCGTCCGCGGCGGAGCGTGGCTTTGCCTCGGGCGCGCTCGCCCAGCTGTCGGGGATCGACGCACTGACCCTGATCGCGCTCGCTGGGCGCGTGGTACCTGGCATCGAGCTCCAGACCGCCGTCGTCCCGATCTATCCGCGCCATCCGACCGCCCTGGCCCAACAGGCACTGACCGTGAACGCCGCCATCGGCGGGCGACTGGTCCTCGGCATCGGGCTGGCGCACAAGCCGGTTGTCGAACAGCGCTGGGGCATGTCGTTCGAGCGGCCCGTCGCGTACATGCGCGAGTACCTGGCCATCCTGATGCCGCTCCTGCGCGGCGAGGCGGCCGACTTCAAGGGCGCCCGACTCACCGGTCAGCAGCAGCTGTCATTTGCCGAAGCCCCTGCGCCCACGGTCCTGCTGGCGGCACTTGGCGAACACATGCTGCGGCTGGCCGGCGCACACACCGACGGCACCTCGTTATGGATGGTCGGTCCGCGCACGCTGGCCGACCACATCACGCCGACCATTACGCGCGCGGCGGAACAGGCGGGCCGGCCGGCGCCACGCATCGTGGCTGGCTTGCCCATCTGCGTCACGAGCGACGTGCCAGCCGCCCGCGAGCGCGCGGCCCGATCCCTCGCCAACTACAACCGTTTGCCGTCGTATCGCGCCATGCTCGACCGTGAAGGTGTGGACGGACCTGGCGACGTCCTGATTGCCGGCTCGGAGGACGCTGTGGACCGCGAGCTGGCCAGGCTGGCAGATGCTGGCGCCACCGAATTTCTCGCGTCGCCGCTCGGGTCCTCGGACGATCGGCGCCGCACAGCCGAATTCCTGAATGCACGGATTGCAGATGCACGACGAACCGCGGTCTAACCGTCCGACGCCGCGGACGCCGGCGGCACTCGAAGCCGAGCTGCGGCGGCGCGTTCGGCAGGAGCTGGAGCAGGCGCGCAGCGAGGCGGACGGCCAGCTGGACGACGCGGCGCTGGCGGGCGTCATCGCGCGCGCGGTATCCGCCGCCTTACAGTGGCACATGGAAGGGCCCGAGCACACGCGCAACTCGACGCTGAGCAGCCGCACATGGCGGCCGGCCGGCGGCCCGCGCGGTGGGCGCCCCGATAGCGATACGCGGCCGCCGCGCGACTTCGACCGTCCCCGTCGGGACTACGACCGACCACCCCGGAACTTCGGTCAGTCGCCCGGCGACGACGATGGGCCAGCCCGAGACGACGATCGACCGCCTCGAGACTTCGACCGTCCCCGTCGGGACTACGACCGACCACCCCGGAACTTCGATCGGCCACCGCGCCAGTACGACCGACCACCGCGTGACTACAGTCGGCCGCCTCGAGACTTCGATCGGCCACGCCGTGACTACGATCGGCCGCCGCGCGACTTTGATCGACCGCCGCGCCAGTACGATCGCGACGCCCCCCGCGACTTCGACCGCGGCCAGCGTGATTTCGACCCCGACCGTCCCCGTCCACCCCGACAAAACAGCCGTCCCCCGGCCCGCGGCGGCGGCTCCAAAAAGCGCGGCGGCGGCGGCTTCAAAGGCGGCGGCTTCCGCCCCCGCCGCCCTCGATAGCCAACCCTAGCTCACCGGCGATGGTGCGGTGCTGCTCAGCAGCGCCGCGACGCCAAACACGACGACGCCCAGCGTCAGCTCCAGGCCAACCCCGTAGCCGCGTAGCCAGACACATCCCCCGCCCGCACCCCTCGCCCGCACCTCGTTCATGCCCGCCAGCAGCAACATCACACTCAGCAGCCCCACCTTGACCAGCAGAAGTTGACCGTACAGCGTGCTGACGAGGCTCGCGAAGGAGCCCACCTCCAGCGCACCCTGCACCACACCGGACAACACCACCACGCCCGCCGCCAGCATCGCCAGCCGGCCGAACCGACCCACCAGCCGCCGCGGCGTGATCCCCGCATCTGACCCTGGTCGCAGCGCGGGCAGAAACGCCGCCAGCGCCACCAGGCCGCCGACCCAGGCGCACGCGCCCACGATGTGCAGCCAGTCGATCGCAATCCCCGCGCCGGCGGCATTCGGCAGCGCCGCGCCGTGACTGGTCAGCGCGCTGGTCAACAGCACCGCCGGCAGTGTGGCCAGGGCACACTCCGAAGCCAGGCCGTCGATCCCGCCGAAGGCGATCAGCAGCAGGCTGGCCAGCTCCAGTCCCAGGCGCGGCCACCAGATGGTGGCATACCGTCCGCGCAGCAACAGCTCGCCCAGCGGCGCGCCCAGGCCCTGCTGGAGCGAGACGTTCGCGGCAGCCGCCGCCTGGGCAACCGCCGAAAACAGCGTCCCGAGGATGAGCAGAATGCCGCCGACGACGATCAGCCAGTAAGTCCGACGACGCGCCCTCGCATGAAAACTCGGCGTGGCCTCGCCCAGCAGCGGGCTGAGCACCAGTTTCCAGGTGGCCAGCACGCCGCCGAACAGGCTGGCTGAGATATAGAACCACCAGCGTCCGAGCGTCGTCTCGGGCGTCGTCGTCAGCTGAGGGGTGCTGGTGGTCAGCGCCGACGCGGACTGGACGGGTACGCCGACGAACAGCGAGTACTGGCCTTCGTCCGGGTGAACGTCGATTGCCGAAAGGCTCCGCCACACGACCGTATACATTCCGTCGGGCAGGCCTGGCCGCACCGAGACCGATAGCAACTGGTCGTTGTCGGGGTCGACGTGACTGTCGCCAGTGTCGACTGCCTGTCCCGACGCGTCGCGGACCTCGACGTGGCTGAAGACGGGGTCCAGCGGCTCGCTGAACAGCAACTGGACCTGGGTGGGCGCCGCGCTGAGTGACTGGCTGCTGGACGGCGTCATCTTGAGCAGCACCGCGTGCGCGGAGGCCACCACGGGAACGAGCAAGCTGAACCCGACGACGATCGTGGCCAGCACCAGGACGCGTCTCACGAACCTGGGTTGCCAAACGTTGCCCGCGCGTAGTTGATCACGCTCCAGATCTGCTCGTCGGTGAGTCCATTCGCCTTCCACGCCGGCATCGCCGACCCCGGGAAGCCATACGCCACCCAGTAGTACAGCTCGCCATCCGTGTGCACGCCGGGCGCCATGTGAATCCGCAGATCCGCCGGCCGCGGCACCAGCCGCAAGCCACTCGGCCCGTCGCCGCGCCCCGTCTCGCCATGACACGTCTCGCAATACGTCGTATAGACGTCCTTGCCTACCGCCAGCGACTGGTCGTCCGGCGCAATCGGGTCGCGAATGTTGACCACGTCCAGCGGCTCACCGTTCTGGATCTGCGCCGCGTACACGTACCCGCCGCTGGCCAGCATGACCACGCCAGCGCCAACCAGCGCCGCCTGACGTTGAAATGCCCGCCGGCGCCGTGGCTGTCGAATGGTCCGCACCAGTGCGAACACCACGACCACCACGCCGACGGCAAGGAGTACATACGCCAGACTCATCATGGGCGCCGGCAGCAAGGGATACGCGCTGCTGGCCGTCGGCGCGGCCTGCGTCGCGCCACCCGGCGCGGCGACGGTGAACCGCAGCGCCGTGCGCGCGTCGTCCTGTCCGGTTCGGCGCACCAGCATTTCGGCTTGCCACGATCCGGCTTGCGACAACAAGGGCGAGGTCGTCTCCCAGGTGTCTGGCGCGCTGCTTGACTCGGTCAGCACCACCGGCTGGCTGCCCAGCTCGGAGTCCAGGTAGGTGAGCGTCAGCTGCACGCGCTCGACCTGTGAGGGATCCGTACCCGGCAATTGGATCGCCAGCTGGTTGATGCCGAGCACGGCCGGGCTGATCTGGATACGGGCATTCAGACCGTCGACGTTAACCTGGCGGTCCACCGGACCGCTGGTCTCGCCGCTGGCCTGGCGCGCCAGGTCGTCACGGGCCGGCGACAGCCCCGTCAGGATCGCCGCCGCCACCAGCACCCCGATGCCGAGGGCCACCTCGCCGCGCACCGACCAGGTGAAGCGCCGCGCCAGGCCGGAGGCCGCCGTGGCCGAGCCAGTGGCCGCCGCGCGCGCCAGCCCCGGCCGCACCACCAGGAGGTTGAAGGCGGCCAACACCAGGATCAGCGCCAGCAGCGCAACCTTGGCCGTGATGCTCAGCCCGTACCCGGTCTGCACGAAGCCGTCCCAGGAGCCAACCTCCAGCCAGGCCTGGAAAATTCCGGTGACGATGATGACGACAATTGCAATCAGCGCCAGATTCGAAAAGCGCGCCACCGCGCGGGCCAGGACGCGGTCGCCGGTCGCTTGACTGCCGCGCACCGCCACCGGCAGCACGAATACCAGGCTGAGCAGCCCCCCGAGCCAGGCGGCCACCCCAAGAAAATGCAGCCAGTCGGCGGCAACCCCGAGATACGCGCCTGAGAGCAGGGCCGCACCGTGGCTATTCAGACTGCTCGTGAGCAGCGCCAGCCCGATGGCCAGCATCGCCAGTTGGCCTGGCCAGCGCCGCACGCCGCGCCATGCCAGCAAGCCGCACGCAAGCGCCACGAGCGCAAGCCTGATCCAGAACAGGGTGGCGAAGCGACCACGCGTGAGCAGATCGCCCAGGGGTTCGCCGAAGACGCCCCAGAGGGGCACACTGGCGGCCGCCGAGGCTTGCGCGACGGCGCCGTACAGGGTGCCCACCACCAGGATGACTCCGCAGGCCACCACCACCTGCCGAGCGCGAGCGGCGGCCAGCGGCAGTGCGGCCGGATTGCTGCGCCCGAATAACGGGCGGAACACGAGGTTCCAGCTGAGCAGCACGCCGAAGACGGCGCTCGCGGCGAGCGCGAACCACCAGCGGCCAACGGCCGTCTCGGAATCGAAACTCGCCTGCGACGAGGCGGCGGCCGCCACCGGCACCCCTTCGGCCGGCATGGGACCGATGATGATCGGATACGCGCCGTTGACCGTGTGTCCGTCGACGGCCGACAGCGTGCGCCAGGCCACCGTGTAGACGCCATCCGGGAGTTGGTTCGGCAGGGAGACCGCTAACGACAACGGATCGTTGGACAGCACATGACTATCCCCCCGATCGACTTCGGTCCCCTGCGCATTCAGGAGTTGGACGCGGCTGAAGCTGCCGTCGACCGCCTCGCTGAATGACAGCTGCAGTTGGGCTGGGGGTTGATCGAGGTCAGTGCCGGCCGGAGGGTCGGCGCGATCCAGATTGGCGTGCGCTGAGGCGGTGACCGGCGTAAGCGCGAGATAGACGAGGGCAGTCAGGACCGCGGGCACAGTCCCCCACAGCCGGATGGCGCGCACGGGAATTCAGGCCTGTTCGCTCACCGGCCGAGCGCTCGGGGCAGGTGCGGTGGTGGTCGTGACGCGCGGGCGCATGAACCAGGCACCGATGGCAACCAGCAGACCGACGACGCCGACGGCAATCCCGATCATCGCCAGCGTACGCGCGCTCTGCGCGTCGGCCTGGGCAGATTGCGCGGCGGCGGCGTTCTGGGCCGGGTCGCCAAGTGCGACCGGAAATTGCACGCCGGTCATTTCCTGCACTTCGTCGAACTTGCCGTCGGCCGTGTCGAACGTTTCGTTGATCGCGTCGTCGTTGATTGTGCCAGTGAAGATCCACTGATAATCGCCAACGCGCGTGGGCATGATGTCGGCCGTATACATGCCGTCCTGCCCGAAGGCCGCCTTGAGCGGGAATGCCTGGGTGCTGGCGCCCTGGCGGATAGCCAGCTTGAGCGTCTTGTCGGCGCCGGTGACCGGCGTGGTGGTGCCGGCGTCCATGATGCGGATGGTCGCCTGGTTCATCTGGCCGATATACGTCGGCTCCACGCCCCAGCCGACGACGACGTCGTACTTGCCGTTGCCGATGGTGCGGTGCTCGTGGGCCAGGGCCGTGCCCGGGGCGAGCATCAACATAAGGAACAAGCTGCCGCCGAGTACGGAAAACAGCCGCGACTTCTTCAGGTTCATAACCCTCTCGTCCTTTCAGTGTGTGAGTAACCCGTTACGTCTGATCCGGTTGACTCATAGTGGAGGAGGGTCGGGCGGAGCATCCTCGCGCCCAATGGGTACCGTCTCAATCTGGAACGCGTCCCACCGCCAGGTGGACTCCCATATGACCATTGGCGCCTGCCGAGGCACCGTCGGACTGGTCCCGAGCCCGCCGTCGGCCGCGCCCGCACCGTTGGCACCGAACGCCACCCCTTGCACCGGCGGAGTCGTCGAGGCAGCCGCCGCCGCCTCGGCCGCCATCTGCTCATGCGTCAGCAAGCGTCCATTCACCAGGTGCAGATGCGAAAACAGCGGATGCAACAGGTCGAACTGGTGCACGCCCGCGCCCGTGCCAACCGAAGTGGTGCCGGCCAACAACAGGGTAAGTACGAATGCGACGAGGTAACCAGGCAGTCGCATGGCGTGCGACGAGGGAGTATGCGTCAAGCTTTTACTCGGCTGCACCTTTGGAATGGACCTGCCGCACCTCCTCACTCAACGCGCGCGCCTGCTCGTTTGGGACGTCGATATCCGCATAGCGGACCTGCAGGTAGGCGTCGGTCAACTCGGACATCACCGGTTCAGGCTCCAGCGACGCTGACAGTGCTGGCAGATGTTCCAGTGGCGTCGTACCTGGCGCCCGCGGGGCACCCGCCACCTCACCAACGTGTAACAGCTCCGCGTAGAGCTCTCGAATCGTCGGCAAACCCGATGACTTCACATCAGACGGTGTCTCTACGGACGTAGGCAGTACAGAGTTGGTCGCTGCTCGACGGCGCGAGAACAGCCGCTTCAGCCACGCCAGCACGCTACCCCATGCCGTGCGGCCGTTCCAGAGCGAGTCGCGTTCCTCGTTGGTCGCGTCCGCGTCCGCGCCCGACGGCCGCCAGCGTGACAGACCGCGCGCGACCAGCACCACCACGACCACCAGTAACAGCGCCGCGCCGACAGCCTTCAGCGCGGCGATCAGCTCGGGCGTCAGTTGTTGATTCAGGAAGCGCTGGAACGCGTCGTCCACGTCGGCCGGCTGCAGCGGCTGAGGTGGCAGCGGCCGGTTACTCCCCTGCAGCAGCGCCAGGATCAGGTACACGAGCCACTGGATCACGTACGCCAGCGGGAGCACGATCGCGTACGCCAGCAGCAACAGCACGAGCCCGAGTGCATCGAACAGCGGTCGCGTGGCCGCGAGCAGCACGTCGAACGAGACGATCTGCGCGATCAGCAGCGACACCAGGACGACCGCCGCGGCGACCACGACCAGCACACTCAGCCACTGGGTGTTCAAGCTCGGCCGTCGCGTGCGGGTGCGCAGGCTCTCCAGTCGCGCGAGCGCCAGCGTCAGCAGACTGACGAAAAAGAAGCCGACGACAAACGGGGTCGTCTGCGCTTCGACGGCATGCAGCCCGCCAGCGCGTGTGGTCAGGGCCATGACCAGGGTGAACAACGCCAGCCGACCGATGCCCCACCGAAACGCGCCCTCGACTTCGGTATACCCGGGCGACTGCATGCCGAAGCGCATCCCCCGCCACCACAGATACAGCGCAGCCGCGAACGCCAGGACCGGTGCGCTGAGTTGGCCAATGACCGCCGCCAGCGCGCCGACGAACGGCGCCACCCAGTCCAGACCGTCGAAGCTGGCGTAGTGCTCGTATCTGACGCTGACGGTGGCGGCCACCACGGCCAGCACCGCCAGCGCGTACCGCCCGCGCGCGCCATGGCGGGTGAGGCGGCCGAGCAGGACCGTGCTCCAGGCGCCCAGCAGCAGCAGCGCCAGCACGCTGACCGCCGACAGCAGCCCTGTGGTGTGCCCGGCATCGGTCCACAGGCCGAGGAGGACCAGCCACGGATACGCCCAGCCGACATCCATCAGCGCCAGCCCGGCCGTCAGCGTGGCCCGATTCACCGCGTGTCCTCGATGCGAATCGCGTACGCGGGCAGACCGTCGAGCGGGGCGACCGGCTCCTCGTCGGCCGTGATCAGCAGCAGCACCGGGCGGTGGCCGGCGCGCTTGAGCTGTTGCAACTGGTTGAACAGCCGAGTGTTGGTAACCGCCGTGACCATGACCACCGTCGAGCCGTACGCCAGCTCGTGCCCTTCGAGCTCGACCAGCGACTCGACGGGCATGCTGCCCATCGGCACCAGACTGGCCAGGGCCTCGAAGATATGCATCAGCTGGCGCGGGTCGCGACTGGGCGGGATGCGCACCGCCGCGCTGGAGTGAAACAGTCGGGCGTTGACGGCCAGGCCGACGAGCAGGCCGCGGTCGGTGGCCCAGTTCGCGACCGACGCCGCCGTGGTGATGGCCGCCTCGAGCGCCTGCGGGTCGTAGCCCTGCCACGACCAGTTCTCGTCAGACGTGTTGACGTTGAGCAGGATGTACAGCCGATGGCTGGTGGTCGGCTCGAACACTTTTACCTGCCAGGTCTGTCCCGGCACACGCGCGGTGGCTTTCCAGTGCAGTCGGCGCGGACTGTCACCCGGCCGATAGTCGCGCACCCCGACAGTGCGCATCGGATCCTCGAACAGCCACTGGCGTCGCACGGGCACGTCGCCGAATGGACTGCTGGCGGGCAGCCCCAGGCGCTCCAGCGGCACGACCTTGGGGTACACCAGCAGATAGTCTTCCTGGCTCAGGCTCATCTCGCGCGTGTTGAGGCCGAACACGTCGCCGGTGCGCAGGGTGGCTGGCCCGAAGGTGTGCAATCCGCGGGCCGCGCAATTGACCGTGTAGTGGCGGCGCACCCGCTCGTACCAGCGCACCGACAGCAGCATGCTCAGCAGGCGGCGGCCAGGGATGTGCGATGGACTGACATGCGCCGGCTGCAACGTGACCCGGCCACCGGGGACGATGTCCTCGACTTCAACCCAGGCCAGCGGCAGCGGCTTGGCATTGGCGATCTCGATCGTCAGCGGCACCTCTTCGCCAAAGAATGCCCGCTCCTGGGCCAGCGTGCGCGTATAGCTGAGGTTGGTCAGACAGTACCGCTGCCACAAGTACGAGACGCCCGCGACCAGCAGCAAGATGCAGCCGATGACAAACAGCAATCCCTCGCGGAGCAGCAAGGAGATGACGAGAAGGCCACCGATGACCCAGAACCACACCTCCCCTCTCAAGCTCTCGTCACCCGCGCATCACCACTTGAGAGGGAATCATCTCCTCGGTAGCTCGTACCACCCCGAGGGTTGTAGGGGTATGTATCCCCTACACCGTTCGACAGCGCGGATGCCCGACTCCATTCGCAAAGGCGCGGGTCACTCCACGGTGGCTCATCCTTACCTCTTGGCGTCATAGGGGTATCCCCTACACCCTTTGACAGTCCGGATGCCCCACTCCATTCGCAAAGGCGTGGGTCACTCCACGGTGGCTCATCCTTACCTTTTGGGGTCGTAGGGGTACCCCCTACACCGTTTGACAGCGCGGATGCCCGGCTCCATTCGCAAAGGCGCGGGTCACTCCACGGTGGCTCATCCTTACCTCTCGGGGTCGTAGGGGTATCCCCTACGCCGTCTGGCAGTGCGGATGCCCCACTCCACATGCAAAAGCCCGTCTTCACTCCACGGGCACAGGAACCGTCCCGAGGATTTCCGTCAGGATCTCCGCCGCGCTGCGGCCGCGCAATCTAGCTTGCGCACTCGCAATCAACCGGTGCCCCAGCACTGGCCCCGCCAGCCACTTCACGTCATCCGGCAGCACAAACCCGCGCCCCTGCAACCCCGCCAGCGCCTGCGCCCCGCGGTACAGCGCCAGCGTCGCCCGCGGACTACCCCCCAGCTCCAGCGACGCGTGCAGCCGCGTCGCCCGCACCAGCCGCACCACGTAATCCTCGACGGCTTCATTCACATGCACCGTGCGCACCAGCCGCTGCATGGCCGTCAGCTCGGCGGCCGACACCACCGCCGGCAACTCGTCCAGCGGACTGCCCATCCGAAAGCGTCTGACCACGTCTTTTTCTTCAGCGTCACTCGGATACCCCACCGCCAGCCGTAAGAAGAACCGATCCAGCTGCGCCTCAGGCAGCGGAAACGTGCCCTCGAGCTCGATTGGATTCTGCGTCGCCAGCACTAAAAACGGCCGCGGCAAGAGCCGGGTCTCCCCTTCGAGGCTGACCTGCCGCTCCTCCATGCACTCCAGCAGCGCCGACTGCGTGCGCGGCGTCGCGCGATTGATCTCGTCCGCCAGGACGACCTGCGAGAAAATCGGCCCGGCCCGAAACTCGAATTCCTGGGTCCGCTGGTTGAAAAACGACACCCCCGTGACGTCGCTGGGCAACAGGTCCGGCGTGAACTGAATGCGCCGAAACGAACAGTCGAGCGTGCGCGCGACCGACTTGGCAAGCATGGTCTTGCCCGTGCCAGGCACGTCCTCGATAAGCACGTGCCCCTCGCACAGCAGCGCCACCAGCAGCAAGTCAATGACTCCCCGCTTGCCGACAATGACCCGCTCGATATTGTCCCCCGCGCGCTCCGCCAACCCGAGCAGCGGCTGGACGTCGACGACCTCAGTCACTCACATCAATGCACGTCGGCGGTGTGCAGGTCGGCGAAGCGGTAGCCGACGCCGCGCTCGGTGAGGATGTAGCGCGGGTTGGCGGGGTCGTCTTCCAGCTTCTGGCGCAGATAGTTGATGTACAGGCGCACATAGTGGGACGCGTCGCGGTATTCAGGGCCCCAGACGCGGCTGAGGAGGGTCTCGTGGGTCATGACCACGCCCGGGTTCGAGGCCAGGTGATACAGCAGGCGGAACTCGGTCGGCCGCAGCTGAATTTTCTCGCCGTCTTTCCACACCTCGTGACGATCGAAGTCGATCGTTAGTCGATCGTCGACGTGCACGATGCGCGAGGCCGGCGCCTGGGGCGGCGCCTCGGCGCGGCGCAGCACGGCTTTGATGCGCGACAGCAGCACGCCCGGGCTGAACGGCTTGGCAATGTAGTCGTCGGCGCCCAGCTCCAATCCGTGGATCACGTCGCGCTCGTCAGCCTTGACCGTCAGCAGCACCACAGGCACGGACGAAAACTTGCGCAGCTCGCGGAGCGCCTCGAAGCCATCCATCTCGGGCATCATCACGTCCATCACGACCAGGTCCGGTAACCGCAGCCGCACCGCGTCGAGCGCTTCCTGACCATTGGTCGCCTCGAAGACCTGGTAGCCCTCTAGCTCGAGGTTCATGCGCACCGAGTCCAGGATGCGCGGCTCGTCGTCCACGATCAGAATCGTGTGGACCCGCGCGCGTCGTGCACCGCCTGACGGACCGCTGACCATCTCAGGTGCCCGCCAGCTCCTCGACCACCGGCGCCAGCCACTCCGCTGCCTGGCCGCCAACCACGATGTACGACAGACCGAGTCTCGAGCGACGTTCCTGCAACTGCTCGATCATGCCCGCAACCGAGCCGGCGATCACTGTCGGCGCCTGGCTGGCCAGCAGCGTGTCCAGGCTCACGCGCGTAATGCGCTCAACCTGGGTGGCGATCGACTGGCGTGCCGCCGAGTCGCCCTCGGGCACAAACCACACGATGCTTGCCAGCTCGATCTGGTCGAAGCGAGCGCCAGCCGCCGTCTTGATGCGCTCGACATGTTCCAAGAACTGGGCGTCGGAGCCCGAGGGCACCGCGACGATGTCCGCGCGCTCGCCGGCCAGCTTCAGCGCGCGCGGCCCGCCGGCGGCCATCAAAATCGGCACGCGGCGCTCGAGCCTCGGGTACAGCGTCGCGTTGCTGACCGCGTAATGCTGCCCGTTGAACGTGAGCGTTTCGCCGTCGAACAGGCGCTGGATGATTTCCAGCGACTCCGCCAGGCGGCTCAGTCGCTCGCCAGGCGAGTACGCCGCGTTGCTGCCCAGGCTGGCGTAGTCCAGGTCGCCCCGTCCGGCTCCGAAGCCCAGCTCCAGCCGCCCTTCGGACAGCATCGCCAGAGTGGCCGCCTCCCGCGCCACCAAGACCGGATTGCGCAGGTCGTTGGCCAGCACCCAGTTGCCAACGTGCAGCCGGGTGGTGACGGCGGCGGCCGTTGCCAGGGCCGAAAACGGAGCCAGCAACGGCGCATCCGTATCGGGCAGCAGCAGACTCGCGTAGCCGGCCGCCTCCAGGCGCATCGCCGTGGTTTTCCACTCGTCCGCCGAGCGGGCCTGCGCCATCACGGCGCCAAAGCGAAAAGGCTTCACCGACCGATAGCGTATTCCCTGGACGATCCGCTCAGCCTGTGCCGCCACCCACGGGCAGCAACATACTGAAGACGCTGCCGCGGCCCGGGCCGTCGCTCTCCGCCCAGATGCGGCCCCCGTGCCCCGCCACGATGCTGCGGGTGATGTACAGACCGAGCCCAACACCCGTCGTCGCACGCGACAGGCGATTGTCAGACCGATGGAACCGGTCGAAGATGCGCTCCTCTTCACCCGGCGCAATGCCACTGCCGTGGTCGATCACGCGCACCAGCACCGCGTCGCTGCCCACCGGCTCGCCAACCACCAGCACCTCCCCACCATTCGGCGAGTACTTGACCGCGTTCTGGACCAGGTTGAACAGCGCGCGGCGGAGCTGGTCCGCGTCGCCGCGGATGATCGGAAAGTTGGGCGGAAAGCTCGTGCGCAGGCTGTGGCGGGCGGATCGCGGCGCCAGCTGGTCCACGATCTCGGCACTGAGCTGGGCCAGGTCGACGCTGCCCACGCGCATCGCCACGCGGCCAGCCTGGATGCGACTCAGGTCCAGCAGGTCGGTGATCAACCGATGCAGACGGTCGCACTCGTCCTCGATGTTGTGCGAGACACGCTGGATCGTCTCGGGCGGCCACGCCGCATCCTCGCGCGCCAGCGTCGCCGCGTAGCTCTTGATGATGGCCACCGGCGTTTGCAGCTCGTGCGAGACGATCGAGACGAACGTGTTCTGCAGCTCCTCGAGCCGCGTCTTTTCGGCGAGCATGTCGGCCGTGGCGCGCGCTTGCTGCAGGGCACCCGAGGCCTGACGGGCGAAGACGTCCAGCACGTGCAGGTCGCGATCAGAAAAGCCCCCAGCGTCGACGTACCGGAAGACGTAGATCACGCCCAGCAATTGCTCGTTGTGCTGCATCGGCAGCGCCAGGACGTGGTAGCGGCGGGCCCAGTCGCCGAAGCCGGAGGGCAGGTACAGGACGCTGACCTGCTCGCCGAGCTGTCCGAGGACGTTGAGCAGGACGCGGTCGAGGCGCGGGTGCAGGCTGGTGAGGGCGCCTGCTGGCAGTCCGTAGCTGGCGCGCGGCATCAGCTGGTCGCCCTGGAGCAAGGCGATCACGCCCGCGGCGCCCTGCAAAATTTCGACCGCCGAGACGACGATTAGCTGCAACACTGGCGCGGGATCGGCGACGGTAGCGGCGATCTCAGCCGAGCGCGACTGCACCCCAGAATTATGGGACCTGGGGTTAGGGGTGGCCGCGACAGACGTGGTGCTATCCTTCGGCGCGCGCGGCAATGTGGCGGAATTACGTCATCTGTGTCCTGATCGGTCTGCTGATCGCAACCTCCCTGAGCAGCCTGACCCTGCTGCGCCAGACCCAGACCACCCAATCGCAGACGGACCAGCTGCGCCAGCGCGCCGTGGCCGCCGAGGCCACCAGCTCCAGCCTGCAGCAGCAGGTCAACGCGCGCTCCGGCGGGTCCGTCACCGACACCGGCAACCCGATCGTCACCCCGAGCAGCGCCGGCTCCAACTCCGGCTCAAACCCGACCCCGCCCGCGGGGAACGCCATCGTTACCCAGCCCGCAAGCAACGCCAACCCGTCAACCGGCGCCGCACCCATCGGCAACGCGCCCGCAAGCTCGAATACCCCCACGCCCCAGAGCGTCTCCATCGCCAACACCGCCCCGCGCCCGACGACCGCCGCCGTGCCCGAGCCGACCGTCACCAGCCCCGACAGCCCGGTCCTGCTCCAGATCGAGTCCGACGTCGTCAACCTGCGGGGCCTGCAGCCCAAAGACCCCGTCCCCATCCAGTTCCTGGATCAGACGGCTCTCGACAACCTGTACGCCGACCGCTTCAACCAGGATTACTCGCCCAGCGAGCGCGAATCCGACCAGAAGCTGCTCACCACCCTGGGGCTGATCGGCCCCAACCAGACCGTCGTGCAGATCCTGCTGGGCGTCCTCCAGGAGCAGATCCTGGGTCTGTACAACCAGGACGACAAGACCATGTACCTGCTGTCCAACCAGGGCCAGTTCGGTCCCGAGGAAAAGGACACCTTCGCCGAGGAGTACGACCACGCCCTCCAGGACCAGTACTACGACCTGGCTACGCTGGTGCCGAAGGATCCAGACAACGACGACCGCTCGCTCGCGGCCCAGGCGCTCATCCAGGGTGACGCCACGCTGATGGAGCGTCTCTGGGCGCAGCAGAACCTCTCATCCGACGAGCTGAATCAGCTCGGCCAGAGCGGCGGCAGTACCTCGAAGCTGTTTTCGGCGCCGCTCTTTTTGCGCGAACAATTGCTGTTCCCCTACGGCGACGGCTTCAACTTCGTGCGCGAGATCTATCAGACCAGCGGCTACGGCGGCGTCGACGACGTGTTCCGCGATCCGCCACAGTCGACCGCCCAGATTCTGCACATCGACAAATACCGCAACCACGTCGCGCCAGTCGCCGTGGACCTGCCCGACCTGTCACAGGGTCAGCTTGGCGACGGCTGGCGTGAGATCAGCTCCAACGTCTTTGGTGAGCTGGATCTACGTCTGATCCTGACTCAGCTCACTGACAGCGCCACCGGTGTGCGCGCGGCCGATGGCTGGTCCGGCGACCGCTGGGAGCTCCTGGAAAAGGACGGTCACCAGGCGGTGGTCATCAAATCGGTCTGGGATACCGAGGCGGACGCCACGACGTTCTTCCAGGCCTTCGCGCAAGCCATGCAAAACCGCTACTTCGGCGCGCAGGTGGAGTCCGCCACGGACACGCGTGCCGCACTGACGGCAACCGGCGCGGCCACAGAAGTCCGCAAAAACGGCAACACGGTGGTGACGGTCATCTCGTTCGATCGAGCCACTGCCGAGGCCATCGCCAACGCGGTGAGCTGACCGCTTGCGGGCTTCGCCGGGCGGGGCAGACAATCGAGGGCGCGGTCCCGGCTACCGGGATCGGACAAGCGGGAGAGTGCTACCGGTATGCCGACCATCGACGCGCAGGTTCACGCCTACGAACGCAACCACCCCGGCCGTCCCTGGGTCGGCGAGCTGCGCGGTCCGCCGGAGGTCACCGGCGATCAGATGGTGGCGGCCATGGATGCGGTCGGCGTCGACGGCGCGATCCTGGTCTCGCCCTTTTCGCTGTACCGCTACGACGCCAGTTACGCGCTCAGCGTCCACGCCGCGCACCCGGACCGCTTCGCCCTGGTCAAGCCGGTCGACCCGAACGACCCGGCCGTCGCGGACACCATCGCTGACTGGGCGGCCACGCCCGGCACCGTCGGCATCCGCATCATGCTCAATCGCGACCTGCCAGACGACCCGGCCCATCCCGGCATCAACAACGTCCTGGCCACCGCCGCGCGGCATTCGCTGCCCGTCAATCTCCTGGCCTGGGGTCGCATGCAGCAGGCCCGCGACCTGGCGGCGCGCAATCCCGACACCCAGCTGGTGATCGACCATCTCGGGCTGCAACAGCCGTTCGAGCCCCCGCCGCCCGACCAGCCGTTCGCCGCGCTGCCCGAGGTGCTCGCGCTAGCAGCGCAGCCGAATGTGGCGATCAAAATTACGGGCGCCGGCACGCTGTCGCACGCGGGCTTCCCGTACCCGGACATCTGGGAGCCGCTCGGCCGCATCTTCGACGCCTTCGGCCTGGAGCGCTGCCTGTGGGGCACCGACTGGACGCGCGCCGTCGCCTTGTTGACCTACGAGCAGGGCGTCGAAGCCTTCCGCGTCAACGATCGCCTGTCCGAAGCCGACCGCGCCCTCCTGATGGGCGGCTCGCTGGCGCGCATCTACAAGTGGTCACCCACCAGCTAGACACCTAGAGGCTCAGCTCGAGTCCGTCGTACGCCACCTGCACCCGCGGCCCCACGCGGGCGTCGGTCGCACTGTGCTCCAGATTGTGACTCACGTGCGTCAGATACCCGCGCCGCGCGCCCACGGCCTGGATCAGCTCCAGCGCCTCGGGCACGCTCAGGTGCGTCGGATGCGGCTCCCAGCGCAGCGCATCCACCACCACCACCTCCAGGTCCTGCAACAGCGCCCGCGAGCTCGCCGGCACGCCGCTGGTGTCCGTCAGGTAGGCGAAGTTGCCAATCCGGTAGCCCGTAGCGCGAATAGAACCGTGCCGCATCGGAATCGGCTGGATGCACGTCTTGCCCACGAAAAACGGATCGACGTCGACGTTCGTGTAGCCGATATGCGGAATCAGCCCGATCCAGGGCGTGCCCGCAAACGCGTATCCGAAGCGCTCGCGCAGCGAGGCACCGGTCGGCGCATCGCCGAAACACGGCAGCACGCCACCCAGCGCGGCGTTGAACGCCTTGAGGTCGTCGACGCCGGCAGTGTGATCGGCGTGGAAGTGCGTGTACAGCACGCCATCCACCCGGGTGACGCCTTCGCGCAGCGCCTGCAGCCGCACCTCGGGCCCGGTATCGATGATCAGGCGCACGCCCTCGTCCGTTTCCACGTACACCGACGCCCGCGTGCGCTTGTTGCGTGGATCGGTGCTCACGCACGTCGGGCACCGACACCCGATCACGGGCACGCCGTACGAGGTCGACGTACCCAGAAAGCGGACCCGCATCAGATCACGATAGCGTGACCAGCGTGAACAGGTGTGGGTCGAGCAGGCCGACCATCAGCCCGGCGATGATCTGACCGCGCAACCGCTTGATGCGCAGGACCCAGCGGGCAATGGCAAAGCCGGCGATCGCCATGAGCAGCATCGACAGCGGCATGAGCTCGAGGCGGCGGGCCAGACCCGCCTGATCGCCGGCCACCGCGGCGGTGACGAACGATACGCCGATGGCCGCCACGGACAGCAGCAGCGCGGCGAACAGGGTCAGCCGCACGTTGAAGGCCATGATCAGCCGAATCGTCAACTGTGCGGCGGAGAGCACGCCGAAGCTCCACACATAGAGCGCCACCAGAACCCACGGCTGCCAGGCTGTCAAGGTCACACGGTCGGTACGTCTACTGAGGCTGGCACGCCCGCACTTTCCTGCGAACCGAGCGTTCGCCTGGCCAGGGCCACAGTCACTTCGGCTGGCACATCCGCACCTGGTTGCGGCCGTTGCGTTTGGCCTCGTACAGCGCCCGATCGGCACACTCGATCAACACCTGTTTGTCCAGCACCTCCGCTGCCAGCGACGTGCCGCCGATACTCAGCGTGACGGAGATGCCGGCAATCTCGGGCCCGGCCTCGACCGCCTGGCGCAGCTCCTCGGCCACGATCCCCACCGCCTGCCGGTCGTCGCCCGGCAGCACGACCGCAAACTCCTCGCCCCCGACGCGCGCGACGATGTCCGTCCGCCTGAGCCGCCTGCGCAGCAGCTCGGCCACCCGCTGCAGCGCCCGATCGCCAGCCGGGTGCCCATGCCGATCGTTGACCAGTTTGAAGTGATCCAGGTCGATGCTGAGCATGCCGACGGGGTAGCGCATGCGTCGGGCACGCTGGATCTCGAGGTCCAGCAGTGCGTGGAAGTGGCGGTAGTTGTTCAGGCCCGTCAGCGGATCGGTCGTCGCCAGCCGCCGGGTCTCTTCGTAGAGGTGAGCATTTTGCAGCGCGATGCCAGCCACCTCGGCCAGAAGCTCGAGGACATGCCGGTCTGCGTCGGTCGCAGGCGCCCCGAAGGTCACCTCGAGCGACCCGACCGCCCGCCCGCGCGCCACCATCGGGATACTGACGTGCGTCGGCGGTTCGCCAGCTGCCTCAGGGGGGCAGTCGTCGACCAGACGGATCGCCGCGGATTGACACGGCACGAGTTCAACGAGCGCATCCAGCACCTCGCGCCGCACGCCCTCCGGCTCGAGCACCGCCACGATGCGCAACGTCGCCGCGTGTAGCACCCTCAATCGCCGCGACTCGTGCGTGTCCTCGGCGCTCATTCTGAAGCGGCGCCGGCCTCCACCCGCATCACCGGCGCCACCGCCTCGGCGTCGTCCAAGCGTGCGCTCGGCTTCCACCGCCGCCACGCCCAGTCCACCAGTGGCAACACGAGCGGCGGCAGCGCATACGCCAGGACCAGCACGCCCGGCATGTTGTTGCTCCAGTAATGATGCACATAGAAGATCGGCAAGGAGGTCAGCGTGTACGCGACGACGACCTTCGTCAGCATGCTGCGCCAGCCGAGCAACGTGACGATCGCCAGCGGCCACATCCAGTACCACTCGAGCACCCAGGTCAGCACCACCAGGATCAGGACGGCAAACGCCCGCGCGGACGCTTCGAGGATTGGCTCGAGCAGCGGGCGGTCCTTGTCGCCCGCGATGCGCCACAGCCGGACCAGCTCCCAACCCAGGTAGATCGCGAAGATGATGCGGGTGATGACTTTGGCCACCGCGCGCACGCCCTCGTGCAGCGCCACCGGATCGTCGGCGGTGCTCGGATCCAACCAGCGGTCGACCGTCAATGCCGCCAGGTCCGGCGCCCAGTTCGAGTACATCCACGCCTTGCCACCGAGGGCGACGAACATCGGATCCAGCGCCCGCTGATCCAGCCACGGGATGAACAGCACCACGCTGATCATGCCGAGCAGCACGCCGGTGCCGCCTATCCACAGCACGCGTGCGGGCCAGTTGGGCAGCCGGCGACCCCAGGGCAGGATGTAGAACACGCCGACCAGCCCCGTCGTGTACTTGATCAGCGCACTCAGTCCGACGAACACCGTGCCAATCGACCATTCGACGTTCGAGATGGCCTCAGCCCGCCTGTGCCAGACCAGCGGCACGACGCCCAGCAGCAGCAGCGTGACCATCAGCGCATCGTTGTGGGCGTTACCGGGACCGTCGAACAGCATCAGCGGGTTCCAGGCGAAGACGACAAATGCGGTCAAGCGTGCGCGCGGACGTGAGCCAAAGATACGTCCGAGCAGCCACCACACCAGGGCCAGGTTGATGATCTGGACGGCGTTCATCATCAGCTTGTAGGCGAAAACCTGGTCCATGAGACCGACGTTGAGCGTCGTACCATCGTCCAGGGTCGTGACCAGGCTGGTGAGCGGTGCGGTGATAGTCGCCATCAGCCAGCCGATGTCGGTCCACAGCGGGCCGTAGACGCTCGGCTGGTCGTGCCAGATGGGATGAATCCAGTTGAGTAGCGGATTCCCGGGAAAATAA
>JAFAWJ010000051.1 GCA_019242065.1 Chloroflexota bacterium | reverse complement strand
CGATGAGGTAGAGCGTCGAATCCTCGAAGAGGCGGCTCATCCATCCGCGCCCGGCGCCGCTCATGGCATGCTGCTCATGGTCGGCCATTCAATGCTCGCCGGATCGCGTCCATCGAAGGCCCGGGCGCCTCAGGCGAGCGGCGCTGGTGCGAGATCGCTGGCCATCCCCAGCCCGGTCTGGGCAAGCTGAGGCACGCCACCGAGCACCGCCCGGCGGACGTGCTGGCGCACGCACTCGCTTACGGCGAACACATACCAAAAGATTGGCTGGAAGGCGATACCGACGAACATGCCTCCGGCCATGGTGACCAGCAGCGCCAGCTGCAGCGCCCCTGCAAGGTCCCGTGTCCAAGCGAACGCTTCGACATTCTTCGTCCAGTATCGCACCCGCTGCAGCGACACCAGAGTCTTCAGGCACAAGGCCAAGAAGATGGCCAACCCCGGGTAGCCCTGCTCACCGAGCACCTCGAAGAACGCGTTGTGGAAGGCGCGCCCATACTGCACGTAAGTGGAGCCGTCGGCCGTCGTCGTCACGATCTGGCTCACGCGCGAGGACTCGAATCCACCGCCGAACGGATGCTCGCTCGCGAAGCCGATCGTCCACTTCCACACGGCAAGGCGCGTCAGCGCGGAATTGTCCCCGCCGTAGTCGGTGGCCGTCGCCATACGCGCCTCCCATTGGCTGCTGGTGACGAGGCCGCCGGCCAAAACCGCGCAGGTGATCAGGATGGCCGCCAGGATTTTGCGTCGCGAGCGCAAGAGCATCCCCAGCGCAGACACCCCAAAGGCGACCAGTGCCGTCCGCTCAACGGTTCCGATCGCGGCAGCACCCGCCAATGCGGCGTAGCCATAGGATCCCGGTGCGCGCAGCTTCTCCGGCACTAACAGCGCATGCGACCGCACCCACATCAACAGAGGAACGAACATGGCGCACACGATCGAGAGCGTGCTGCCCTCGGCCAAGAGCGAGTTGCCCGCCATCACGCCGAGCGAGTACCCGTAGCCGCCGCCCGCATACAGCGTCTTCAGACCGACTGGGACGATGTGAACTACCGCCGCGAACAGCCAGGTCAGGATGAAGGCCTCGATCTGCAGGCGCGAGCGGAAGAAGAATGGGATGAAGGCTGAGAACGCGACCGTCTTCACAGCCCAGTTCCACTTTGACCAGGCGAAGTCGGGCAGCACCGCCCAGGTGCACGTCAGCGTCACCCAGATGACCATCAAGGCGGTCAGCCAGAAATGCATCCCAAGGATCGGCATCGCCCGCCGGTCAAAGAGAGCATAGGACCCAACCGTGACGATCGCGATCACGAGCGACACCGGGACGTAGGTCAGCAGCCCATAGGCGACCGCCTGCGGATAGAAGGTGTCCACCCAGACGTAGCCGAGCGCGGCGACGAACGGCACCAGAAAGCCTACGCAGATGTAGGCAAGGTAAACGAGAAAGATCAGCAGGTCGCGCATTACGTGCCCTCGGAGCACCGCCCAGTCATTACCCACGATAGCCGCGAGAGGTGAAGGAAAGATTTCCCGCTCATGGAGCAGGCTTCCGCGCGTCGGTTCGGTGCCTATTGTCCGGGGATCGCGGCGTAAGGCGTTCGACCCAGGGGCGCAGTGGGTCGAGCGCCGCGGCGCGTACCAATACCCAAAGCACCGCGCCAAGGCTCAACACGATGCAAGCATTATCGATCACGGTTGTCCACGACTTGCCAGGGCCGCGCTTCGCGGCTGCGACGCGCCCCGGAACTTAGCGGCTGGCGGTGCAACTGTCACGTCCCGCCGAGCGTTAAAATGCGACTTACATTCTCACCGTGTCCTCCGCCGATGCCGTACGGTCACGGTCAAACCGAAGAGATATGGCTTTTTGTATCTACTATCGTAGATACGCTTGACATGATGGGAAGCTTGGGGGATCACCTGTCGGGTGAGCACTCGTGCGGTCTGCGATCCTCGCAGGGCCGTCTTGTCGAAACAGTTCGGGAACAAGCTGCCATGACCACGCTTACCGTTGGCGCAGGCCAGGAATACACGACCCTCACGGCCGCCGTAGCTGCGGCCAATCCCGGCGACACCATCCAGGTTCAGGCCGGAACCTATACCAACGATTTCCCCGGTTACGTGAACGGCCTCACCATCGAGGGCGTGGGGGGCCTGGCGAACTTCGTCGCTACCACGTCGCCCCCGAATGGCAAGGCCATCCTCGACGTGGGCGGCAACACGACCCTTGAGAACCTCACCTTCTCAGGCGCGACGGTCAGCGACGCGAACGGCGCTGGCGTGCGCTATGAGGGAGGCAACCTCAGCATCCAGAACTCCATTTTCTACGACAACCAGGACGGCCTTCTCGGCGCCGCGGACCCGAACGGCACGATCACGATCAACCAGTCCGAGTTCTACGACAACGGCACGGGTGCCGGGAACACGCACAACATCTACATCGGCGACATCGCGACATTCACGCTGACGAACAGCTACATCCACGACGCGAACGCCGGCCACGAGGTCAAGTCCCGCGCCGAGAACAACATCATCACGAACGACCGCATCTTCGACAATAACAGCACGTCGTCCTACTCGATCGACCTGCCGAACGGAGGCAATGCCACCATCTCCGGGAATACCATCGAGCAGGGGCCGAACAGCCAGAACCCGACGATCATCGCTTACGGCGAGGAAGGCGGGTCCAATACCATTACCGGCGCCCTCCACACCGGCACGAACGTCTCGTTCACTGGCAACACCGTTGTCAACGATCTGACCGCGCACACCCCCAACCTGTTCTGGGACGCCTCGGGCGCGCAGATCAGCGCGTCTGGCGACACGATCTACGGGATCGCGCCTGGCAATCTCGGCATCGGCAGCGGCCTGCCGAGCAGTTCCGGCTTCACCTCCACGTCCACCCGGCCCACGCTCGACACCAGCTCGCCGGTCACTACAAACGATACGGTGAACGGAACCCTGGATTACACCACCTCGGGCACGCCTACGCCGACGCCCACCCCTACACCCACGCCGACCCCCACGCCTGCGCCGACGGTGGGTTCGGACACGGTGGTGGTGAATGCGTCCGCCTCGCTGGCGGGCGGGGTGGGTGCCCAGTTCAACTTGGTCGTGGACGGCAGCGTGGTCGGCAGCGCCACCGTGGCCAGCACCAGCCCGCAGGCCTACAGCTTCCAGACCACGCTCGCCG
>JAFAWJ010000044.1 GCA_019242065.1 Chloroflexota bacterium | reverse complement strand
CTGATGAACGCTGTTCGATTTTCTCGCGAACCGCTTCGGGCTCAGCAACCTGTCCCAGTCAACCTGACCGTGGCCAGCCTGGCACCAGACAGCTCCTGAGCTTTATCAGTCGGGTACATGCGGCCGCGCCGATCAACCAGGGCGTCTTCGCTTGGCACCACCAGCTCCCCTGGAGGTAAGGCCGAAGCGCCGCAGTCCACGGAACTCGGCGCTTTCCGGTGCCTGCTACTTGGGTTTGGCGGCTTCACGGCGTACACTCCCTCGACCACATGCCCGGTTCGTCTCTTCGGTGACAGTCTCAGCCAGGAAACGCGACCTCCGTTCCACGCGCGCGGTCCCCAATGAGCTTGAGGCACTGCGAGCCGAGCTCAATCAACTGCAACTTGAGCGCGACGCGCTCGCTCGCGCCGATGCGGTCCTGTACGGCTCACGACGACTGGAGGACGTCTTCGAAGCCCTCTTCGACGTTGCCGCCGGCGTCCTCGCCGCCGACCAGGCCGCGATCTGGACATGGGATGCCGAGCGCTCGGGCTGGGTGGCTACCGCCGCGCGCGGGATCGACCTGACCCAGCGCACCGAAGCCTTGCGGCCGGACGACTGGGTCGTCCAAACGACGTTTGCCGAGGATGGTCTGGCCGTGCCAGATGCCTGGGCCGACCCCCGCGTCCCTGAGCCAATGCGCGCATTCTTGCAGCGAGACGGCATCCACGCCTTCCTGAACGCACCCGTTCGGGTTGGCTCGGAGACCATTGGCGTGTTCGCAGTCTCCTTTCGACAACCGCGTGGCCTGGGCACGACCGAGCGACGGTTGATCGCCCAGCTCGCGGGCCGCGCCGGGCTTGCCATTGGCAACACACGGCTCTACGAGCGCGAGTGGCGGCACGTCCGCGAGCTCGAGGCGCTGTACCAGGCTGATGAGTCCCTGCTGAGTTCGCTCCAGCTCGAGACGGTGCTGCAAAGCGTGGTCGACGTTGCGCTCGACCTGCTCGGCGCAGACAAGGGCTCGCTGCTGGTCTGGGACGACGATCACCGCCGCCTTCGTCCCGGCGCCGTGCGCGGCTTCAGCCCGGAGTCGGTGGCGAGCATGCGCCATCTCGCCGGTGAAGGCATCACCGGGCGCGTCGCCGCCTCCGGCCAGCCGATCACCGTGGAAGACACCTCGCACGACCCACGAGTTGCGCGTCATATCACCGACCCCGAAGGCGTCCGCTCGCTGATCCATGTGCCGATCAAAATCGGCGGCACCATTTTCGGCGTTTTCGGCGTCAATTACTGCCGTCCCCACCGGTTCAGCGGCGAGGAGGAACGTCTGCTGGTAGGGCTCGCTCAGCGCGCCGCGCTCGCGATCGACAACGCGCGCCTGTACGCGCGCGCCGAGGAGCGCGCACACGAGCTCGAAGCGCTGTATCGCGCCGACCAGAATCTGCATCGATCGCTGCGACTGAGCGAGGTCCTGCAGACGCTGATCGACCTGCCGGTGGAGATCGGCCAGGCGGAGATGGTTTCGCTACTGCTATGGGACGACCAGCACAAGCGGTTCATTGTCGGTGGGATTCGCGGGATGAGCGACGTGATCCTCTCCGAGACCTTCAGCCTTGACGAGGTGCGCCTGCCGCGTTCGAAATCGACCGACCTGGTCGAAGTGACGGACCTCGATCGCGACCCGCGTATTTCCACCGCGCTGCGCACGACGACTGCGCGTGAGGGGGTCCACGCCTGGCTGAGCAGTCCGATCCGCATCCGTGGCCGTCTGTTCGGCAGCTTCTCCTTCGGTTATGGCCAGCCACACAGCTTCACCGATCGCGAACGCCGCCTGCTGATGGCGCTTGCGCAACGCGCGGCAATCGCCATCCAGAACGCGCGACTCCACGAAGAAACTGATCGGCGCCGAGTGGAGCTCGAGGTACTGTATCGAGCCGACGAAGCCCTCCACCGCTCTTTACGACTGCAGGCGGTCCTGCAGGCGTTGATCGACGTAGCCAGCGACGTCCTGCACGCGGACATGGCGTGCGTCTGGGTCTGGAACGCTGAGCGCGGGGCGCTGGTGGTGGAAGCTGCCCACGGTCTCAGCGAGGCGGCGATTGGCACCTCGCTCGGTTCAGACGATATCCAGCCCTTGACGGAGCCACCCACCGACGAAGTCCTGATTATCGAGGACTACCCGACGGACCCGCGCGTCGGACCGACGATGCGCGCATTGAGCGAGCGCGAGCACTTTCGGTCGACAGCCTCCGCGACCATTCGGGTGGCGGGCGAGGTCTTCGGCAGGTTCGCCATCGGCTATGCCGAATCACACCCGTTCGACGACGCGGAAACTCGGCTCGTCCTGGCGCTCGCCCAGCGGGCGGCGCTGGCCATCGAGAACGCCCGTCTGTACGAGCAGGCCGAACAGGCGGCGGCCCTGGAGGAACGCCAGCGACTCGCGCGCGAGCTGCACGACGCCGTCACCCAAACGCTCTTCTCGGCCAGTCTGCTGGCCGAAGTCACGCCCGGACTATGGGAACGCGATCCTCTGGAGGGGCGCCAACGGCTGGAGCAGCTGCGCCAGCTGACGCGCGGCGCGCTCGCGGAAATGCGCACATTGCTGTTGGAGCTGCGACCCACGGCACTCACGGAGGTGGGCCTGGAGGTGCTGCTGCGCCAGGTTGGCGACGCGATGGTCAGCCGCAATCAGCTCGAAGTTGCCCTGAACATTGACGGTCCGGTTCGCAAACTGCCCCCGGTTGCGCAGGTCGGCTTGTACCGGTTGGCGCAGGAGTCGTTGAACAACATCGCGAAGCACGCCGGCGCCCGACATGCCAACCTGCAGCTTACCTGGACCGAGGCTGGGGTGCATCTCCAGATCGAAGACGACGGTCGAGGCTTCGATCCGACCTCAGTTCCAGCCGGGCATATGGGTCTACAGATCATGCGTGAACGTGCAGCGGCGATCGGCGCGAAACTCGTCGTGAGCAGTGCGCCAGGGGAGGGCACACGCGTCACTATCCACTGGACCGAAGCTGGACTCACAGCGTGACCGGCACAGGCGAGAAAACGCCAATACGCGTGGTGATCGTCGACGACCACCCGATGGTGCGCAACGGCCTGGCGGCATTTCTCAGACTGTTCGATGATCTGGAGCTCGTTGGCGAAGCTTCCGACGGAGCCGAGGCGGTCCGCCTGTGCGCGTCGAGGCAACCCGATGTAGTGCTGATGGACCTGATCATGCCGGGGACAGATGGCCCAACCGCGACCAGCCTGATTCGCGAGCGGAGTCCGGCAACGCGCGTGATTGCGCTCACCAGCTTCCCTGACGAAGACCTGGTGCCCCGCGCTCTCAAAGCCGGTGCGACCAGCTACCTCTTGAAGAATGTTGGTGCGGAGGAACTGGCGGCGGCGATTCGTGCCGCCAGCGTCGGTCGCGCGACACTGGCTTCGGAGGCGGCGCAAGTGCTCATCCAGCAGTCCACGCGGGGTCCGGCGCCCGGTGCAGACCTGAGTCCACGCGAGCGCGAGGTGCTGAAGTTGATGGTCGAGGGCTTGAACAATCCCGAGATCGCGGCGCGACTGATCGTCGGCCGTTCGACGGTGAAGTTCCACGTCAGCAGCATTTTCAACAAGCTGGGTGTCCAGAGCCGCACCGAGGCCGTCGCGCTTGCCGTGCAGCACCACCTCACCGACTGACGCCGATGGCGCACGAGCAAGGCGATATACACCACATCGAGTAAGAACTCGATGACGCACAAAACGTACACGTCGCCGAATGCGCTCCGCCAGGGATACACGTTCGGCAGCAGCGACGGCATGGCAAGTGAGACAATGCCGGTGCCAAACAGCTTCGTCCAGGCAATGCAGTACGTGAACGCACCAGCCTCCCGCCGAGCCAGGAACCGGGCGATGAACGCGACATCCATGATGATGTTGTCGATGTACGACACCTCGAATCCGTATCGGTCGTGCAGCGCGGCCGCGACCAGATACAGTCCGACGGCGGCGCTTCCGAACAGCAAGATAGTGGCGGGATAGAACCAGCCTCGCAGTGCACGGTGCTGCTCGTGCGGGCCGTTGCGAAAGACTTGCCAGACAATCAGAATATCCAGTGCGGCCCAGGCCAGATCGCCCACGTGCCACACCGCGAACGGTGAGCCCCACACAAACCCAGCGAGCAGCTCCCAGCTGAAGTTGAAGGCTACGCCGACGATCGGGATGCCATAGCTGTGTGCGCGGTAACCGTACACAATGGCCAACGCGTACGTCAGCAACCAGATACCGACGCCGATGTTGATGATCCCGATCGAAACGCTCAGCGACCATATCGACATCGATCAATGCACCGGACAGCCGGCGGCGGTGTGGAACTCGGCAGGCATGCCCGCCAGGCCGAACGATAATGCGCTATCCCACAACCGGACTCCGCTGACGACCGCGAGTGTGTGCAGCCCGGGGATCATTCGCCTGGCAAGTTCCGCCGCTGGAATCGCGCGACGCAGCAGCGGGACGGCCAGCGAGTGCGCCCGTTTGCGCGGCAAGTGCAGGCTATCCGCGAGCTGATCGCCCAGGAGCAAGCGTGCCAGCGTGTGATAGAAGCCGGAGAATCCAGGCACCGGGGTGGCGCCGAGCAGTCGCGCGTCCAGCAGCGCATGGGTCAGCTGCCGAGAATCTTCGTCCGGCGGGCGCACACTCATCCCGATGGCTTCCGCCAGGTGGCGAGCCTCGGTTTCCGAATGACTGAGGAGCTCGGGCTCCACGCCCATCAGATAGCCAACGTAGCGCCAGAGGTGCACCACCGCTTCACGCTCGCGGGCAGTGAAGTGGAAGCCGAGATACTGGAGCGCATCGAGTGCCAGCACCGACAAGACGACGCTCGTCCCCGCCATATCGGCCTGATTAATGGGTACACCCCACTCAGCCAGGTTCCATTTCGGTGACGACTGGAGCGAACGACGCACGCGCGCATGCATCAGACGCACTTTCAGGCAGGCGGCGAATCCCGCTCCGCCGCGCCGCAGTCCGCCGGGTCTGCAGACCTCCAGCACGAACTGACCCGTTTCCGCCAGTCGACGCGGCGCACGATCGACCAGGTGCCCCGACAGGGCAAGCGGTTTGTTGGCGTCAGGAGAAGCGTAGGCGAGCGGCAGTGCATAGCACACGAGCGCCAGAAAGCCGAACGGGCCCGTCCGCAAGAACGTGGCGCCGCCGAGGTCCAGCAGGTCCCAATCCAACCAGTCAGGCACGGTGTGTGTCTGGCGAACCAGTCGTCCCAGCGCGGGGGGCATGCCGGAGACACTCTCGGTGCCGTTTACCAGTGCGCGTTCGATCATCCCCCTGCCCACTTCCGGTGTCAGACCAGACATGGACTCGATGACCGCGTCGGCAAGCGGATCACCTTGCATCAAGCGAGGTGCTAAACGGTCAAGGAGTTGCGCGTGTGTGGCGGACGCTCCATCGGGCGGAGCGAAACGGGCCGGAATCATCATCGCTGCCAAAGTAGGCCGACCGGAGACGGAGACACTTCGTCCGCCAGGTGGGTTGCGGACTGGCGGAGCGGTTGAAGGTGGAACTGGCCAGGTGGCCAGGCTGAGTTCGGGAACGCTATGACCCAAGCAACACCCGGGCATCCCCACATTGCTGAGGAACGCGTGCGCGCCGAAACCGAGCGACGCAGGACCGTCCTCCGGGCCACTGCTCACCACGACGACGCGCAGCGTGGACTGCCTCCCACGGAAACGAGGAGATCCCGCGGCACCAGCGAGCTGCCAGTCGAGCACCAGAATGTTCGTGCCGCTGACACGCCTGTTGTCGGGTCGGCGACCAGGCCACCTGGCTAGCTCGGAATCTCACTCATCGCCGGGGGACGGCTCCCCTTGATGCACCTCATGCTGGAGTCACTCCAGACCCACCCGAAAGGCCCACCAACGCATGAAACTGCGAACCGTTCAAACGATCGCATTCACGTTCTTCGCTGGACTCTTCGCGCTGGCCAGCATGCTGCTGTTGGAAGGACTCACCGAAGGCTTGCTGCCATGGACAACCCTTGGCTGCCCCGGCTGCCGGACGACCCGTCGTACAACGTGGACCTCCAGCCCTGCATGGTGCCGAACACGACCCGTCTACGCCAGGCTGTGGGGACGGCTGAACGCCGCCAGCGACGGCCGTTATGACCGCTACCAGGCCAGGACGGCCAGGCTGATCCCGTTGGTGGTCATCGAACCCGCGCTCGCCGGGTCTATGGCGTCACGCGCCAGCTCGGCGCAGCGCAGCGATGCAGGAGCCACTCTGAAAACACACACGAGGTACTCAAGACGACCGATGCGACTCTTCCGTTCACTGGTGCTCGTCGGAGCTCTCATGGCCGCAGCCGTGCCAGTCATCCACGCGGATTCCGACTCCGACGCCATTTCGGCGGCGTACGCCGACATGACCATCTTCATGCTGAACATCGCCAATGGCCGCGATGGTGTGCCGCAGGATACCGACCGCGAAAACGCGATCCGCGCCATATTCGCCCAGAATTTCGGGGGCGTGTATCAGACGCTCAGCCCGGACTTGCAGCAAGCACTCGAACAACTGCCGCAACTGGACGACCAGATGCAGCAGGGTTTCGCCAGCTTGCCGGTGGATCAGCGCGCAATGTTGCGCGACCAGCTCGCCGCTCAGGTGGAGAACATGGAGGGCAATATCACCTGCCAGGAGTACGACGCGCTGGCGCGGGCCAACTTCACGCCGGAGGGTCAGTACCACGACGTGAACGTCAAGCGGCTGCTGGCTTGCTGGAAAGCGAACCCCGAGCTGGCGAAAGACACCCAGGGCAACCAGATCACACCGGCGCCGCCTGGAGGTGGTGGCAGTGGGAACCACGCGCTGTTCATGTCGATGATGAACATGAACATGATGAGCTACGCCGCGAGCATGAACGTGGCGAACAACTTCGGCGACGGCCCGTACACCTACACCCTCAAGTGACCGTGCAGCCGCGCCATTTCGGTACCAACAAACACGAAAGGTGGAGTGTATGAACCTCAAGTCGTTGCGCAGTATTGCCTTCACGTTCTTCGCCGGGATCTTCGCGCTGGCGAGCCTGCTGCTGCTCGAAGGGCTCACAGAGGGGTTGCTGCCGTGGACCACACTTGGCTGCCCCGGCTGTCCGGATGACGTGCCGTATAACCTGGACCTCCAACGCTGGCACGGAGCGGAGCATGGCGCACTGTTAGGTGTCCTCTTCGCTGGAGCGTTGATCTGCCTGCTGTGGCGGGCTCGGCAAAAGCGCCTGCTGCTGCAGTTCTATGTTGTCGGCCACGTCCTGCTGATAGCGGGCCTGGTCCCGTTCCGCCCGGCTTCCACACCGGACTCCTCGATGGTCCATTTCGTTGGTGGGATCCTGGTGGCGGTGGCGTTGCTCGTGGGGCTGTATCCGGCTCGACGTGACGTCTTCAGCTTCAGCGGTGCGGCTCCGAGTGGTCGGCTGCTGGTGGCCGCGGGGATTTCAGCGCTGGTGCTCGTGCCGCTGGCGGTGGTGAACCTGCAGCGGCAGCTGGAAGGCGTGGGCGGGGATAGCGCGGCGCAGGCGCGCTGGATCGAAGCGGCGATCCTGGCGGTGGTGCTGGTCGTGGCCATGCTGCTCACCGCCACGCGGCGACCCGGCTGGCAGACGCTCGGCGTGCTCACCAGTCTGGCCTACGTGTACCTTGGTGTGGCCGCGCTCAGTATTCCGGACCAACCTGGCAGCTGGGGAATTGTGGGTGGCATCGCGGCCCTCGCTGGCGGACTCGCTTACGCCGGACTGGTGCTCGCCGAGGGCCGGCGGGCAGCGTCCACGGCGGTCCTCACGGCCCGATTGGTCACGCCGTAAACCGCGCGAAAGCCAGCCTCACTCCTGCACAAAGCCTGTCCAGATGAGGTGGCCAGGGGCACTCGGTGCGATGGCCGGAGCCCACCTCGCCTGGACAGGCTTTGTGCAGGAGTGAGGGTCGGCTTTCGCGCGGTTTACGGCGTGACCAATCGGGCCGT
>JAFAWJ010001174.1 GCA_019242065.1 Chloroflexota bacterium | reverse complement strand
GGCTTCGACTACCTGTCCTTCGTCACCGAGATGGACTGGCGGGACCGGCTGGAGATGGTCTACCACCTGTACTCCTACCAGTACGCCAGCCAGCCAGCCGGCGTCATCCTGCGCTGCGACCTGCCGCGCGAGAGCATGCCCGAGGTCGCCTCCCTCACCTCCGTCTGGCCGGGCGCCGAATTCATGGAGCGCGAAGCCTTCGAGATGATGGGCATCACCTTCCTGGGTCACCCGGACCTGCGCCGCATCCTGCTGCCCGACGACTTCGTCGGCTTCCCCATGCGCCGCGACTTCGAGACTGACTGGGACTACATCACCGTCAAACAACTGGTCCACGAAAGCGACTGAGGACATCCGCCATGGCTGACACGCTGATCCCGGATCGGATCTCCACGTTCAATCCCGAACTGGGCGACACCATGTTCGAGTCGCTCGGCGTCGAGGGCGTCGTCGAAGACGAAAACCTGCTCACGCTGAACCTCGGGCCGCAGCATCCCAGCACGCATGGCGTCTTCCGCCTGATCATGCAGCTCCAGGGCGAGACGGTCATCGGCGCGATCCCGGTCATGGGCTACCTGCATCGCTCGACCGAAAAGCTCGGCGAGGCGCGCACCTACGTCCAGGGCACGGTGCTGACCGATCGCATGGACTACCTGTCGCCGATTACCAGCAACTGGGCCTACGCGCTGGCGATCGAACGTCTGACCGGGCTGGTGGTCCCCGAGCGCGCCGAGTTCCTGCGGGTCATCACTGGCGAGCTCAGCCGCATTCAGTCACACCTGATCGCGGTCGGCACCTTCGGCATGGACGTCGGGACCTACGGCACCCCGTTGCTGTACGCCCTGCGCGAACGGGAGTCAGTGCTGGACCTGCTGGCGCTGCCGACTGGCGTGCGCATGAACCCGTCGTACATCCGCTTCGGCGGTGTGGCGCGCGATGCGCCGCCCGAGTTCTTCACCCAGCTCGACAGGTTCCTGCGCATCTTCCCGTCGAAGGTTGACGAATATGAGGCGATCCTCACTGCCAACGAGGTGTTCCGCAATCGGACCATCGGCGTGGGCATGATTCCGCCTGAGGTGGCGCGCGCCTACTCGGTGACGGGGCCGATTCTGCGCGCCAGCGGCGTCGACTATGACGTCCGCCGCGCCGAGCCGTACTCGATCTACGATCGCTTCGACTGGGAGGTCCCGGTTCGCTACAACGGCGACTGCTTCGACCGCTACATGATCCGCGTCGAGGAAATGCGCCAGAGCACGCGCATCCTGCAGCAAGCCCTGGAGCTGATTCCAGAAGGCGACATCCGCGCCAAGATGCCGAAGGTGCTGAAGCCTGCCAAGGGCGAGGCGTACGCGCGCATCGAGGGGCCCAAAGGCGAGATCGGCTTCTATCTGATTTCGGATGGCACGCCCAATCCCTACCGCTACAACGTGCGCCCGCCGAGCTTCGTGAACCTGACGTGCCTGTCGCAAATCTCGGTCGGCCACAAACTGGCCGACGCGGTAGTGATCCTCGGCTCGTTCGACATCGTCATGGGTGAAGTCGACCGGTGAGTATCGGTGATCTCTACTCACAGCACGACTTCTGGCTGTCGATCGGCCAGCCCCTACAGAACTGGCTCGTCAGCCTGGGCGTGCCCAGCTGGCTCGTCTCGCTGATCTACGTCGCGATCGGCGGCGCGGCCATTCTTGGGGCGATCACAGCTTTCGTGATCATCGCCATCTGGGCCGAGCGCCGCTTCATCGCGCGACTTCAAGATCGCCGCGGCCCCAACCGCGTCGGCAAGTTTGGCCTCCTGCAATCGGTCGCCGATGCCGTCAAGCTGCTGGCCAAGGAAATCATCCGCCCGAAGGAAGCTGACCCGCTCCTGCACTACCTGGCACCGGCCATGATCCTGGGCGCCAGCCTGATGGTCTGGGCAGTCATTCCGTGGGGCCCAGGTCTGCAAGTCGCCAACGTGAACGTCGCGGTGCTGTACCTGCTGGCGTTTGGCGCCATCCCGGCGCTTGGCGTCACCATCGCCGGCTGGGGCTCCACCAACAAGTACTCGCTGTTTGGCGGTATGCGCGCGGTGGTGCAGTACGTGAGCTACGAAGTGCCCGGCGCTCTCGTGCTGATCGTGCCAGTCCTGCTGGCGCGCTCGATGTCGCTGCAAGACATCGTCCAGGCCCAGAGCGGGCCGCTCTGGAACTGGTTCGTCCTGCAGCCCGTGTTCTTCGTCGGGCCGATCCCGATCCCGATCCCGATCATCGGCCTGGTCGCGTTCGTCTACTACCTGATCGCCGGCCTGGCCGAGACGAACCGCACCCCGTTCGACCACGTCGAGGCCGACAGCGAGCTCACCGGCGGCTTCACGACCGAATACAGCGGCATGCAGTTCGCCCTGTTCTTCCTGGCCGAGTATGCCAACAGCATTGCCGTTGGCTTGCTGGCCTCGACGCTGTTCCTGGGCGGCTATCACACGGGCCTGGGGCCCGCCGTCGACAACGCCATCTGGATCCTGCTGCCGGGTGTGCTGATCACCAAGGCGGCGATCATCTTCCTGATCTTCGTGTGGGTGCGCGGTACGTTACCCCGCTTCCGCTACGATCAATTGATGCAGTTTGCGTGGAAACGCATGCTGCCCGTGTCAATCGCCCTGGTCAGTCTGTCGGCGCTGTTCGCCAGCCTGAGCAGCCTGCTGGGCCCCATCATCCGGCTCGCGCCGGGAGTCAGGTAGGAGCGCGGCAACTATGGCATACGGCCTGGGGGTGGCCAAGGGCATGCTGACCACGATCAGCCACCTGATCAAGCCCCCCGTCACCATCCAGTATCCCGAGGAACGGCTCGACATGCCGATCTGGACGCGCGGCCGGCCTCGGCTCATCTACGAGGTCGACAGCGGCGAGCTGCGCTGCACGGCGTGCGGCGCGTGCGCCATGGCGTGTCCTGTTGACGTGATCAAGATCGAGCAGCACCCCAGTCCGATCAAGGGCAAGGTGCTGGATCGGTTCGACATCGACATGGCGGGCTGCATCGAGTGCGCGCTGTGCGTCGAGGCGTGTCCGTTCCGGGCGATCACTATGGCGCCGGACTTCGAGATGGCCGCGACGTACGACCGCACGACGGACCTGGTCTTCGACATGTATGACCTGCGGATCGCGGGCACGGCCGAGATCGACGCGGGGATGGAGCATATCCAGGGGGTGAAGCGCGGGTTGCGCGGCCAGGCCGCTCCCGCTGGTGCCGCTGCTGCCCCAGCCCGATCGGCGCCAGCTCGCCCGGCCGTCGCGGCAGCCGCGACTCCAGCTGCCGCGCCCGCGGCGCCTGCGGCCGCAACCAGTGGTGGTGCGAATGTGTCTTCGGCCGCCGCCCCGCAAGCCGCCGCCGCTGCTGCAACTCCTGCTGGTGGTGCAAATGTGTCTTCGGCCGTGGCCCCGCAAGCCGCCACGGCTTCTGGTCCCGCGGCGCCGGCGCCTGCCGCCGCGGTGCCCACGGACTTCGACCCGCTCACTATCAGCGA